>JBCCEF010000021.1 GCA_039030395.1 Acidobacteriota bacterium | reverse complement strand
GGTATGGCGACCCGGGCCCTCGATGAGGCCCTCTCCCACGCCAAGGCGCGAAGGCAATTCGGAAAGCCGCTGGCGGATTTTCAACTCATCCAGCAGAAGATCGCCCGCATGGCGACGGACCTCACCGCCGCTCGCCTGCTCACCTACCGCGCCGCCGCGGCGGCCGACGCCGGAGCCGAGCGGGTGACTCTGGAAGCGGCGATGGCGAAGTCCTTCGCCACCGAAGCGGCGCAGCGCATTGTGGACGACGCGGTGCAGATCTTGGGCGGCCGCGGGGTGGTGGACGACCACCCGGTGGACCTCCTCTACCGCTCCGTCCGGGCGCTCCGGATCTATGAGGGCACTACCGAAATCCAGTCGCTGGTGATCGCCAAGCAGGTGCTAGCAGGTTGCTGAAAAAGGCCTTCGGCCTATCATTTCAGCTGCCCTGCTAGCTTTCTTTTCCAGGGGGCTGGGCGCCCCCTCACCCGAAAACACCAGTGTTTTCGGGCTCACCCCGTCCTCGGCGCCTCTGGCGCCGCCGAGCCCTATGGGCTCGGTAGCAGGGTGCTGAACGCCCTATCGTAGTTTTCCAGCACCCTGCTAGGTCGCTAGCAGGTCATTTCCGCATCCGCTGCACCCACCCTGCAAAGGCCTCCAGATAGCGTGTCAGGTGGGCCCGCGTCGGCTCGTCCGTCAGGCGCAGATCGGCGTCGAATTTCTGGCCGGCGCCAGAGATAAAGAGCATCGGCTGCGCCATTACCGCGCCGTTCAGTCCCACCAGCGTCTGCCGGAGTTGGTACTGCGCGGCGCGGGTGCCCAGAGTGCCGGGGGTAGCACCCATCACGCCGATCGGCCGGCCGTCGAAGGACTGCGGCTTGGGGGGGCGGCTCAGCCAGTCGACGGCATTCTTCAAGCCGCCGGGGACGCCCTGGTTGTATTCCGGGGTAGCGATCAGCAGTCCGTCGGCGGACTCGACCGCTTCCCGCAAGGCCTTCACCGCATCCGGCACCCCCTGGTCTTCGACGTCGCCGTCGTAGACCGGCAGATCGTTCAACCCGACGATCCGGATGTCCAGGGACGGCGGCGCCAGTTCCGTGGCGGCCACCAGCAAGGCCCGGTTGACGGATCCGCGGCGCAGGCTGCCGGCGATGGCGGTGACCTGCAATCTCTCCTCGGGGTGGCTCATGGACTCCTCCTCCAGATGAATGTCTGGCGGCGAGGATATCCGAAGTGAGTTCGCCCATTCGGAGTACGCCTACACCGGCGCACCGGCGCCGGAAGACGGACCGTGATCTCCCCGGAAGCGCAGCGAAAACCAGTCGAGGTTGCGCGTCGCCATCATGATCAGCGCCACCACCGCGAACAGTCCCACCGCACCCACCAACAGCGCGTAGTCCTCGAGCTGGAGCAGGATGTAGAGATAGCCGTAGAGCAGCGAGAGGCTACCCAGGATCCAGCCCGCACGGCTCCCTCCCAACAGGCTGCGCGAATAGCCGGCGATCAACAGCACCGTCGCCACCGCCGCCAGGGCATAGGCCAGGCCGAAGCCGAAGTGCTCCGACAGTGCGAGCAGCAACACGTAGAACAGCGACAGCGCGAATCCAACCAGCAGGTACTGCACCGCATGGAGCCGCGAACGGCTGAGGAGTTCGAGCAAGAAGAAGGTGCCGAAGGTGAGAATGATGAACAACACCGCATACTTCACCGATCGCTCGGTCTGCTGATAAGCGTCCGCCTCCAGCACCAAGGACACCCCGAAGGCCGACGAGGTGAGCACGTGGGGCTCTACTTCCTTCGTCCAGCCCACCTCGGGGAAGCCCCGGCCGAAGGACGGCACTTCCCAGGCGGCGGAGAACCCCTGGTCGCTGATCTGCCGCTCCGCCGGCAGGAAGGCGCCGGTGAAGCCGGGCGCCGGCCAGGGCGACTCGATGCGCACTTCGGTCGTCGTACCGGCCGGCACGAAGAGCAAATCACCGGCGCCGCGCAGGGCCAGATCGAAGGCGAAGAACACCGTGTCGCCCACCGCCACCTGATCGAGATCCGGTATCGGAGTGTGGATTCCATAGCCCACCTGCCCCGATCGTCCGACCCCCGGCTGGAGTTCCAAGGAGCGATCTCCCCAGGTGAGGTCCACCTCTTGGGTCAGGCCGCGCACATCCGGTACGCCCAGGGCCACCTCGGCGCGCGGCCAATCGACCTGGCGCCCTTCGGCCTCTACCTCGGGCATCTCGAAGGAACCCACCGCGCGCAGGTTCGCCTCATAGACCACCACCTCGAACAGGCCGCGATTGCGCACGTCGGGCTCGATGCGCCCGGTCCAGGTGAGTTTTGAGGGCAGGATCTGTAAGTCGTGGCTCTCCCACACGGTTCGGGTGGTCACCTCGCCGTCCACCGTTGCTGGCACCTCTACCGTGGAGCCGTCGTCGGCCTGTACCCGTTGGATGATAGGTACCTGGCGACCGATCCGCACCGGCAGGGTGAGCACCGGCCCGGTAAGGGCCTGCGGCCCTCCCCAGGTGCGGGTGATCTCGGCGGTGACCATATCCCGACGGGCCATCCGCTCGTGCACCAGCGACAGAATGCGCGACACCGGCAGCAGGAGCAGCAGCACCAGAAAGCCGAGCATGGCGAGCTTTGCCACCGCCGACTCTCCGATGCGGCGGAGAAGGTGCGGCCCGGATCCGGCGGTCGAAGGCGATGTAGATGAGGCGTTAGAGTCCATGTCGATTTCCCCCCTTTCGCGATCATCAAACCAGCGCCCTGGGGCACGGCAGAGGTAGCCGATGGCGAAATCGAGGCAGTTCACGGCCCTGGCGAGGCGGACAGATTTCCCTATTTGGCCGCCGGCCTCCTACAGCCCGCCGTCGAATGCACTAGACTCGATGGGTTCAATCGCAGGGGCCCGTCCTCCCGATCTGGGAACCCAAGACTGGAGAATCTGATGACATCCCATAGCCAAGCACCCCCGAAGCACAACCGCCGAATCCCCTCCGCGCCCGGCGTTGCGACGCTGAGCGCTTTGCTCGCCCTCGTTCTGCTCGTAGCAGTCCCCGCCGCCCACGGCGCCACGAGTTGTTTCAGCGCCTCGTGCGCCACAAGCTGTACGCCCGATGCGCCGGTGGGCATCTCGACGGTGATTTCGGCCGGAGAATTTCCCGGCGGCGCCACCACCCCGGTCGCCTTCGTCGATCCGGAAGACGGCCGCGGCAAGCGGCTGGTCGCCACCCAGCAGGGCGCCATTCTGGTGTGGGACGGCGTCACCGAGTCCTTCCTGCCGACTTTCTTCCTCGATCTCAGGGACGACACCGGTGGCCCGGTGGAAGCCGGCGGCGAGCGCGGTCTGCTGGCCATGGCGGTCGACCCGGAGTACAAAGACAACGGCCTGTTCTACGTCTACTACACTCGGCGGGACCTCGGACCGGGCACCCGCGGTGACATCGTGATCGAGCGCTATCAGCGCTCGGCCGGAAACCCCGACGTGGCGGACCCGGGCTCGGCCTTGCCGATCATGACGATCAACCACCCGGCCGGCAACCACAACGGCGGCTGGCTGGCCTTCGGGCCGGACGGCTTCCTCTACATCTCCACCGGCGACGGCGGTGGCGGCTGCGACTCCGGCGCCGGCACCAACGGCGACGGCCAGCGCACGGACACCCTCGCCGGCAAGATGCTGCGCATCGACACCCGCGGCATCGATACCAACGCCACGGCACCGGACGATTGCGGGGTGGGCGCCACCAATTACACCGTCCCCTCGGACAACCCCTTCGCCGGCACCGAGCCGGCCTGCGACGAAGTGTGGGCCTATGGCCTACGCAATCCCTTCCGCTTCAGCTTCGATCGCGTCACCGGCGACCTCTACATCGGGGATGTGGGCCAGAACAAGTGGGAAGAGATCAACCTGCAAGCCGCCGCCACTCCGGCACCGGTGAACTTCGGCTGGGTATGCCGCGAGGGCTGCGAGACGGCCGGCAACAACGAGTCTGGATGCGCCACCGGCGGCTGTCCGCTGGACACCGGCACTACCTGTGAATTCCCGCGCACCGCCGGCAGCTACTACGATCCGATCCTCTGCCACTACAACGGCGGCTGGATCTCGATCATGGGCGGATATGTCTATCGCGGCACGGAGGTACCCTCGATCGTCGGCGACTACATCTACTCGGACGCCGCCTGCGGCCAGATCTGGAAAACCGACACCCTCAACCCGGCCAATCCGGCGGCGATCAGTGCCTCCTGCTGGGCCAGCGGCTTCGGTGGCGAATTCGGCTTCGCCGAGGACGGTCGCGGCGAACTCTACGCCGTGGTGGGCGGTGCCGGACGCATCGACTGCATCCACAACGGCGCCGGCTGCCCCTGGTCGAGCGGCGTCATCTTCGCCGACGGCTTCGAATCCGGCAACACCACCGTGTGGGACGCATCGGTCGAGTGAGTCCGCGCCCGTAGATCAGCTCGCTGGGGTGATCCCCGGGGGTAATACCCGGGATCACCCCACTTCCCTGCGAAGCGACGAGGGCGAAGAAGCCCTCCGTGACCACCGAACATTTGCTTCGGCGTCGCCCACGTCCCGTTCCACCATCGCGATCCCTTCGACCGCCTTGGTTTCCCAGGCGATCTCGACCTTCGAATGCGGTACAGCCTTCGCATAGGATCGGCGTGCGATGAGCCTTAGTTCACGGGAATACCTGGCGGTGACCCTGCTCGGTGGAGCCGTCCTCTGGACAGGCTGCGCCGGCGCCCCGAAACCGCGCACGGCGGGCTCTGTGGCGGCCAATGCCCGACCGACCGCCAACGAGGACGTGCCGGAGAGCGAAACCCCGCCCTCCGGCGACTTCGCCGAGGGCTTCGAACAGGGACCGGCGACGGAAGCGGAGGAAAAAAAGCCGTCTCTTCGGCATCTCTGCCGCGCCCAACACCCCGAGGAAGCCGCCAAGCGGCCCATGCTCGACAAGACGCGGACCAAACTGGAGGAAACCTTCTGTAGCGCCACCCTGTGGTTCGACGGCCTTCTCGGCGGCCAACCGGACCTGGACAACGCCCGGTCCGTCGCCGGCCGGTTGGAAGTCAACAACATTTACTCTGAGTACGAAGGCTACGACCCCAAGGTCCGGCTGCGCCTCAAGTACGATCTGCCTAATCTCGAGAACCGAGTCAACCTCTTCCTCGGCCGCGAGGACGAAGAGGAATTCGTCCAGGATCGGCAGCAGACCTTTCCGATTCGATCCTCGGTCTTCGACCTCGAGACCGAGGACCGATGGCTCGCCGGCCTCGGCTACTCGCCACCGGGCAAATACACCGATCGGCTGGATTTTCGCGTCGGTGGGCGAGTGAAGTCGGCACCTGAGATCTTCCTGCAGGGACGACTTCGCCGCAACTACTTCGTCGGAGCGAACACCGTCTGGCGATTGCGCGAGACGGTGTTCTACGAGAATCGAGACGGCTTCGGCTCCACCACCAGCGCCGACCTCGACTATGTTCTGAAACCGGACCTCCTCCTGCGCTGGGGCAACGTCGGCACCTTCTCGGAAGCGACCACCGGCCTCAACTGGCGCTCGCGGGTGCTGATCTTTCAGAACCTCCGAAAGAGAAAAGGGATCGCGTACGAAGGATTCATTCGAGGCTCTACGGACAGCGTGGTCCCGATCCGGGAATACGGAATACGAGGCGTTTACCGCCAGCCGGTCTTCCGTGAATACTTCTTCGGGCTGGTCACTGCCGGCTACTCCTTCCCCCGGCGACCGGATGATGAAGCCCGCGAGGGTTCCGCCATCGTCGGCATCGGCATCGAACTACACTTCGGCGACGACCCCTACTAGGAAGACGGCTGAATGCGCGCAGCGCTTTTTTGGCTGCCCCCCTCGTGTTCCGGCAAGAATTCCTGCCAGGCATCGGATTCCGCGATGCGGCGGATCACCTCGCCGCGACTTTCGATAAACCGTCTCAAGTAGGCAATCAACACCAGCCGGTCGACCGCCTTGCCCAACCAGCCCAAGGGTGCCTCGAAATCGAGCACATCGCGCATCATCGTGCCGAACTTGAGCGCCTCGAAGTGATGGTCGTGATGGAAGTGCGAGAAGGCGCCGGCGACCATCTCGTCACGGAAGTAGCGAGGTGGATCGAAGCGGGTAATGCGGCTGGTCAGTCGTTGGCGAATCCCGAAGTGGCGCGCGCTCCAGGTGACTTCTTCACCAGCTCCCAGCAGGCCGGAGACAACTCCTCCTACGGCCCGCTCGCGCGTCTTGCTCGTGCTCTCCAGATGGAGTTCGACGGACCGCGCGAGGTCGAATACCCGCGGCCGCGGCGCTGCGATCCTGACTCGAGTCTCGAAGCAACCCATCTTCAAAGCCTACCCTAGACTTCGGTAACAAATCTCCAGGTCAACCGGGTACCAGTACAATCCCCTCATGAAAATCGTCAGCATTGGTGGTGGCCCGGCGGGCCTGTATTTCGGCATCCTGATGAAGAAGGCCTTCCCGGAAACGGAGATCCGCATTCTGGAGCGGAACCGGCCGGACGACACCTACGGTTGGGGCGTCGTGTTCTCGGACGAAACCCTCGAGAACTTCGAGGCGGCGGACGGGCCGACCTATCGGGAGATCACTCGACACTTCGTCCACTGGACGGACATCGAGACCTTCCGTCAGGGCACCCGCACCGTTTCCACCGGTCACGGCTTTTCGGCCCTTTCGCGCCGGACCCTGCTCTCGATCCTTCATGCCCGCTGCCGGGAGTTGGGGGTGCAGCTCGAATTCGAGCGCGAAGTCGAGTCCCTCGATGAGTTCCACGACGCGGATCTCATCCTCGGAGCCGACGGCGCCAATAGCTGGGTACGTCGTGAAGTGGCCGAGCACTTTCGGCCGCGCCTCGACTGGCGGCGGGCCAAATTCACCTGGCTCGGTACGGACAAGCCGCTCGATGCCTTCACCTTCATCTTCGAGCCGACGGAGCACGGCCTGTTCCAGGTACACGCCTATCCCTTCGAGCACGGTCCGGAGGGAGATCTCTCCACCTGGATCGTCGAGTGCCGGGAGGAGACCTGGCGCGCCGCCGGCCTCGACCGGGCGACGGAGGAGGACACCGTCGCATTCTGCGAACGCCTTTTCGCCGAGCATCTCGGTCCCCATCGGCTGCTCGCCAACCGCTCCATCTGGCGCAGCTTCCCCACCGTCCAGTGCGAAAGCTGGTACCACTCGGGCGGCTCCGGGCGAAACGTCGTCCTGCTCGGCGATGCCGCTCACACGGCGCACTTCTCCGTCGGCTCCGGCACCAAGCTGGCGATGGAGGATGCGGCGGCGCTGGTGGAGGCCTTTCAAGAGCACCGGGGGGCGCCGGTCCCACAGATCCTCGATGCCTACGAGAACGAACGCTGGGTCGAGGTGATCAAGCTCCAGAAGGCCGCCCAGACTAGCCTGGAATGGTTCGAGAATTCCGACCGCTACCAGGAACAGGATCCGGTGGAGTTCACCTTCAACCTGATGACCCGCAGCAAGCGCATCACCTACGACAACCTCGCCGAGCGGGATCCGGAACTGGTGCGCCAGATCAACGAGTGGTACTGCCGCGACCGCGGCGTGGAGCTGCCCCCCGGAGCCGAAGCACCACCGCCGGCCTTCGCACCCTTTCGGCTCAAGGACCTGGAGCTCCACAACCGCATCGTCGTCAGCCCGATGTGCCAGTACTCCGCCGAGGACGGCCTGATCGACGACTGGCACCTCGTCCACCTCGGCAGCCGGGCGGTCGGCGGTGCCGGACTGATCATCACCGAGATGACCGACGTCTCCCCGGACGGCCGTATCACCCCCGGCTGCGCCGGCCTGTGGACCGACCAGCAGGAGGCCGCCTGGCGCCGGGTGGTGGACTTCGTCCACGGCCAGACCGCCGCCAAAATCGGCATTCAGCTCGCCCACGCCGGGCGCAAGGGCTCCGTCTGCCATCCCTGGCTGGGCGAGGACATTCCCCTCACCGAGGACGAGGGTGCCTGGCAAACCCTCAGTCCCTCGGCGGTGCCGTACTACCCCCACTGGCCGGCTCCCAAAGCGATGGACCGCGGTGACATGGATCGGGTGACGGCGGCCTTCGTCCGGGCCACCGGAAGGGCCCTCGCCGCCGGCTTCGACCTGGTCGAGATCCACATGGCTCACGGCTACCTGCTGTCGAGCTTCCTGTCGCCGCTCTCCAATCTGCGCCGGGACGAGTATGGGGGCTCGCTCACCAACCGCCTGCGCTACCCGCTCGAAGTGCTCTCCGCGGTGCGCGCCGCCTGGCCCGCCGAAAAGGTGCTGGCGGTGCGCGTGTCGGCCAGCGACTGGATGGACGACGGTAGCGGCATCACCCCGGAAGACACCGTCGAGATCGCCCGCCATCTGCGGGACGCCGGCTGCGATCTGCTCGACCTCTCCTCCGCCGGCAACTCACCGGAGTCGCTGCCGGAGTACGGCCGCATGTACCAGGTTCCCTTCGCGGAAAAGGTGCGCTTCGAAACGGATCTGCCGGTGATGGCCGTCGGCGCCATCCAGGGCGTCGACCATGCCAACACGGTGCTCGCCGCCGGCCGGGCGGACCTCGCACTGATGGCGCGACCCCACCTCCACAATCCGTATTTGACCCTGCACGAGGCGGAGCGCTACGAACTGTGGGATCACCCCTGGCCGGGGCAGTACCTCCTGGGCCGCGCTACCCCGCCCAAACCGAGCAAGCGGCGCAAGCTGCGGCCGCTGTCGCCGATGGGTCCACGGCGCGAAGCCTTGGATGAAACCCAGGTCCCCACCCCAGCCGGCGCCGCAGCGGAGTGAGGGCCGGGGAGATGGCCGGAGACGTCGGTCCACGCAGCCGGTTCACGGTGCGCTTTGGCGACGTGGATACGGCGGGCATCGTCTACTACCCGCGCATCCCCCACTACTTTCATGTGGCGATGGAGGAAGCCTTCGGCCGCGATCTCGGGCTGCCCTACGCGCAGCTCATCAACGAGCAGAAGCGCGGCTTGCCGGCGGTTCGCCTAGAGGTGGACTACCGGCGGCCCCTCGCCTACGGCGACGAGATCGAGGCCGAAGCGCGCATTCTGGATCTCGGCCGCACCTCCGTCACCTGGCGCTTTCGGCTCTACAAGAGCAACGGTGAGCTGGCGGTGGAAGGTCGAGTGGTCACCGTCTGGATGGACCTGGAAAGGTTCGGGAAGGAAGAGCTTCCGGCGGAGCTGCGGCGGAAACTCGAGGGCTTGAAAGTCGAGAGAGGATCGCGGGCCGGAGTCGGTCCTGCGCCGCCCCCAGCCCGCGACCGACCGCGTCACCAGCCGTAGCCGCAGCCCCAGGTCAGCGGCGAGCCGCCACACTCACAGACATCCGGCTCGTACTGATTGTGCTGACAGAAAGTGCGTGCTCCGTAGCTCGGACACGACTGCCCGTGGAGCCAGGCGCAGGTGTTGCGATTGCTGCGATTGGTTTCGGAGTCCTTGATCTCATCCGATTTCAGGTTGCCCGGCGACGGCTGCTGCTCAATCAAGGTGCCGCGTTGTTCGTCACCGTCGGTAGCCGCGGGAACGGCTGCTCCACCAGAGTGCTGCTCTCCGGCGAAGGCCAGTGCGCCGGTCAAAACGAGGGAGAGACCAAGAAACAAGATCATCCAACTTCTAGTTCTCATCGCGTACCTCCTTGGAACGGTTGGGTTGGCGAGGGGCCACCAACGGGCAGCCCTCAAGGTCATGCCATCTCTTGACCCCTTAGGGTCAAAGCATGCATACATTGCCAAATTTTTATTTATCAGTCAACTTGACATACGCCGGAATGCGGGAGCTCCTGACACCAGAAGCACATCGATTCCGGTCCCTGACTCTGGGCCGTGGCTCTGGACTTGGAGCCAATGGAAACTACAAGGACTCAGTCGCCAGCCGATTCGCCACCTGGCGCTGCTCTCGGGCCTCCGTCTCGCGCCCGGTGGCCGCGTAGAGCAGGCTCAGCGCCACACGATAACGCCTCTCCCCCGGCGACAGCTCCACCGCCCGCTCCACCGCCCGGATCGCTTCGCTCGGGTTTCCGGCCTGGTCATAGGCAATGCCTAGATTGAAGTAGGGGTCGGCGAACTCAGGCGCCGCGGCGATCGCCGCCACCAGCCTCTCGCTCGCTTCCTGCAGGCGTCCCTCGGAGGCCAGGATCACGCCCAAATTGTTGAGCGCCTGGGCGTGACCGGGGTCGACGGCGATGGCCTCCTCGTAGGCGCCCTTGGCGGCCGCTCGATCGCCGGTCTCGGCGAAGAGCACGCCGCGGTTGTACCAGGCTTCGGGATCATCGGGATCCGTCTCGATCGCCTCGTCGAGCACGGCTCCGGCCTCTCCCAGGCGTCCTTGGCGGGCCAGGGCCACGGCGAGATCGGTACGCAGGGCCGGGAAGTCCGGCGCCAAGCGCAGCGCCTCCCGGAGAGCCGCTTCCGCCGCCGGCCAGTCCTCCCCGCGGCGATGGGTCAGGGCCAGACTGCGGTAGATCTCGGCGGCCCTCGGCCGTAGCGCCAGGGCCTGTTCCAGAGCCTGCCGGGAGGCCTCGAGGCGCCCCGCCTCGCGCAGCACCACGCCGAGGTTCTGATGCGCCTCGGCGTACTGCGGTCGAAGGCGGATCGCCTCCTCCAGCGCCTGAACGGCATCGTCGGAGCGTCCCAGACGTCCGAAGGTGACGCCGAGATTGAACCACCCCTCAGCCCGCTGCGGGGCGAGTTCCGCGGCCCTTTGCAACTGCTCCATCGCCGCCGCCAAACGTCCTGTCTTCTGGTAGAGGATGCCGAGATTGAGATGCAGCTCCGGCTCGTCCTCCAGCACGGCCGCCGCCCGCTGAAGGGGCGCCTCGGCCTCCGCCAATTTGCCGGCCCAGCCGAGAACCTTGGCGAGGTTCAGGTCTCGCCGAGCGTAATATTCGCGGTCAATGGTCGCGACGTAGGCTTCCACAATCGCCCGCCGGTCATCCTCCGGCAGGTCCCGCACCAGTCCCCGGTCCGCCATCCACCGCTGAATCTCCGCCGCCAGGCGGGCGTGGACTTCCAGATCCGGATGCACGTGATCGAGCAAAAACTCGTTGCCCAGCAGGCCGTGGCCGAAGCGTTCGCGGGACTCCTCCTCGATCAATCGCCGGAGAGGAATCCAACCCGCGCCGTTGCGTTCGGCGCCCACCGCGAGTTGCTGATGGATCGCTTCGAGAGCGCGGAGAGGGGCGACGTCCTGATCCTTCGCTTCGAGCAGTGCTCGGCGCACCAACGCTTCTCCTGTCGGATCTAGGGGTGGTTCGTCGAAGCGCGCCCGGCCAAGGCGGAACCAAGCGTCCGCGAAGCGGGGGTCAAGAGCCACGGCCTGTTCGAAGGCGGCTTCGGCGGCCGACCGATCATCCGCGGCGAGCGCGGCGAAGCCTCGATTCATCGACTGCTCGAAGGCTCGCCGCTCCTCCGGCTCGGAGACCGAGGGTCCGGGCTGCGACTTGAAGGGCGAGAAATCCCGCAGATTCTCCACCGGGTCGACAAATAGAATCTCCGCCCCGGCCTGCCGGGCGAGGGCTACCATGCGGTCGAGGTTGGCATCGAGATGAGCCACCACCGACCGCTCCAGTTCCTCGTCCCGTTGGTAGCGTTCGAGCCCGGTCCAGCCATCGAGCTTGGTCTCGACCTCGGCGCCGAGGGTGATCTTGTCGCCCTCCGCCGCCTCTTTCGGCGACGTCGCGCGCCGCAGAAGGGTGGCGAAACGCCGGCGACCCAACCACGACCGGAATCCCTGGACGGAGGTGTTGGCGCGCCGCAAGTCAGCGTAGCTGCGTTCCTCCAGAAACTCGTTGTGACCGGTGTAGACCACGAACAGATCCGGCTCGTACCGTGCCAGTTCGCGCATCAACAGCGCCACCCGGTAGCTGGCGTAGGAGATAGCGCCGGCATTCACGACTTGCCATTCGCGCTGCGGCTCGGCGGCCTTCAAGAAACGTTCGAGCCACGCGGCGAAAGCGACATGGTGATCGTAGGGCCGGCCGGCGGTGGTCGACCCACCGAGGGTGAACACCCGGTAGGCGCCGGAGGCCTTGTCGACGGGAAAGCGCTGCGCATTGAAGAAAGCCAGCTTGGCGGGCCGGGTGGACCACCACGCGCGGCCGTCGTCGTCACGCACCCGCTCGAAGAGGTCGCTACCCGGCGCGAAGCCGACAAAGGGGTCGTCCCCCACCTCCTCGCCACCCAGCCCCGCCAGGGCCAATACCCCCTCCAAAACCACCAGCAGAGCGAGTGCGAGGCCGAGGCCGAAAGCCAGCGACAGCCCCCGACGGGAAAGGGATCGACGAGGCGATGATGCCCCCTTAGAACTCAACCTGTCGCCCTCCGTCGGCCGTCATCGCCCTAGACCCGACAGTGATCGGGGCGCCAGTTTTGGATGCGCTGCTTGATCGCCTTCTGGCTCAAAACCTCGTTCAAGGCCGCATGGGCCAGCTCAGGGAGTTCTTCGTCCGAAGCAAAGCGCAAACCGATGAGCTGTTGGACGGTGAGTTCGTCGATCCGCCCGCGGAGCTTGTGGTCCGCCGGCAGCACCCGATCGAGCCGCATGCGTTCCTCCAGGCGGATCAAGCGATCCTGCGCCGCCAAGGCGAAGATGCGGGCATAGAGAAGAGCGCCCAAGAGGACGAACGTCATTACGACACCCAGCGCCGTAACCACTCCCGGAGCGCGCCACAAGTTGTAGAGCTGGTAGGCCAGCAGCACCAGCCAGGCCCCGGTCAACACGAAGTGATACATCGGTACATAGCGGGCATGATTCGAATAATTTTGAGTCTTGGTGTCAGGCATGATTCCCCTCCAAATATGTGTTCAATGATGTCGTGGTCTTGGCCTCCGACCTCCGGGCTACTGCTGTCCAGTGCTGTCCAGTTTTTCCGCCATCGATCCCGCTCTCCGCCGGGGTGTCACTCCGCCGGCCGCTCCATTGTACGGCGAGGGAACCACCGGCTTCACCCGCGAATGCCCAACCGCCCCCGCCCGGCCGCCGGAGCCCAGTTCCAGCAACCGGCACCGACCGGGAATGTCGGGGACTCGGACCACGTTTCCTAGGGAGCACGCCGACAGGAACGCGGCAACAACGCACCCGCCGATCCCGACTCCCGAGGAAAACCGATGCCTTTGTTCAGCCAGAAAACCCTCGACCTTCCCAGTCCCGAGAACGCCCTACCCGGTCGCGAAGAGGCCATCGCTGTGCCCGCCAAGCACTATGTCCTCGACACCCCCCTCGCCCCGCCGTACCCGGAGGAATACGAGACCGCGCTCTTCGGCATGGGATGTTTCTGGGGTGCCGAGCGAAAATTCTGGCAAGCGGAAGGCGTGTACACCACCGCCGTGGGCTACGCCGGCGGCTTCACCCCCAATCCGACCTACGAAGAGGTCTGCTCCGGGCGCACCGGCCACACGGAGGTCGTCCTCGCGGTCTGGAACCCGGCCGAGGTCGCCTTCGAAAAGCTGCTCAAGGTGTTCTGGGAGAACCACGACCCGACCCAGGGCATGCGCCAGGGCAACGACATCGGCACTCAGTACCGCTCCGCCCTCTACACCACCACCGACGCCCAGCGCCGCGCCGCCCTGGCCTCCAAAGAGGCCTACCAGCAGCACCTCGCCGCAGCCGGCCACGGCAACATCACCACCGAAATCCTCGACGCCCCCAGACTCTTCTTCGCCGAGGACTACCACCAGCAGTACCTGGCCAAGAATCCCGGCGGCTACTGCGGCATCGGCGGCACCGGCGTGAGCTGCCCGGTGGGCGTGGGCGCCTGAAGCCTGGATTTCTCATCGGCGACCGAAGCGGGGCCCGTAGGTCGCCGGTGAGAAAGGCAGGCTAGCCGCGCCTCGATTGCACCCGCCGCCGACATCGCCTAAAATCCCCGAGCCGCGCGGACCCGGTTCTCCCAAAGCCACCGCGCACTCCCACCCAAAGCCACCGTAGCTCAGGGGTAGAGCAGCTGATTCGTAATCAGCAGGTCAGCGGTTCAAATCCGCTCGGTGGCTCCAAATTATCTCTTTTCTTTTCAATATTTTGTGATCCTAGTCGACATCAAGGACTCGCCGGCACCTCGCAGCTGCGTCACCATGGCGTCGACAAACTCTTTGCGCTTTTCCACGATTCAATAGGCTCCGCTACCCCGCCGGTCATTCACTGGTATCGGCCCTAGTTCGCTCATCCATCCACGCATCGAGATCCTCCCGGTGGTACACGACACGCCTCCCGAGCTTGACGAAGGGAGGCCCGCCGCCACGAGAGCGCATTGTCTCTAGGGTCGCAGGTGCGAGGCCGAGATACTCGGCAGCAAGCAGCGCAGGGAGTGCTCCAGGGTCACTCCAGTCATGTGGCGGCTGTACGGCCTCACGTCTCGACGGAGCCGTCCGCTCTTCTCCCACGATGAGGTGGTCAACAAAGCGGATGCCGAGCAGGTCGGCCGCGTCCTCGGTGCGACTGGTGAACACCCTGAACCGCCCCGGTTTTCTCGGAGGCGAGGTGGCACTTCTGAAGTCCCTATGACCCCCAATCTGCCAATCGCTCCAGAGCGATTGACGAAGCTCTTCACGGTGGGCGTCTCATCACGGTCCTCTCGCTGGTTCTCATGGCTGACGTCCATTGCCGGGGGCAAAGCCGCTCTCCTGACCGTGAACTCGACTCTCTAGCGAGAGAATTTCCCCAATTGTAAACATTTGATCCCATACTCTCTATATGAGCATAAGAAATTGTTGACATTTACTAACAAGTTTATTATAATAAATTAATACACCATACAAATGTATGGACTCATAGAAACCCGTATCCCGATTGGAGGACGCAATGGCTGAGAAGAGCAAGGAAGCGATGGACGGAACCCTGCAGGATCTGCAGCTCGATCCGGAAGACCTCGACGCCGTGGCCGGTGGCACCTGTAACACCTGCTACAGCTCCTACGAGCCCGAGCTCCAGCTAGAAGACGCCTGAGTCTCGTTCTCGCAGAGTTGATCCCACAACAACCCTACATCCCGACTGGAGAAATCAATGGCTGACAACACCTCCCAGACCAAGGACGGAATGGACGAGACTCTGCAGGACCTGCAGCTCGATCCGGAAGATCTCGACGCCGTGGCCGGTGGCACCTGCAACACCTGCTACAGCTCCTATGAGCCAGAGAATCAAGAAGCCTTCGACCAGCTCTAGGTTAGAAGATCCTTCAAGGCAGGGCTGCGCTGATCCCGCTAGCCCTGTCCGGTGCGGCTTCCTGGCCCCTCGTCGGGGAGCCGCACTCGGGCCAAAACCTTGCCTCTGATCAAGGAGGAATCTGACCGCCGTGGACATCGACCGTGTGAACGACAGCGTCGAGCTTGCTTGGACCGAGAATGTTCCCTTTGCCGACTGGAGTTACCTTCGTCAACGGGTGACCGACAGCGTTCGTCGGCGCCTTGAGCTAGTCCAACAGTCTTTCCCTCAGGCGACCCCCGTGCTGGAGCAGCTCGATCTGCTAGACAACCCGACTTCCTCGCGCATCCTCGGGCATCCGTTTCTACGCGCCTTGGTCCTCGCCGCCTTCCGGCATCTAAAGGAGCCATGGGAGGTACTGAGTCGCGAGCAGATCGCGGGGTATTTCGAGGAGCTAGGGAGTCTTCTAGCCGAAGGCTGGCGAGGCGGAGACCTCTCTTCCCTCTCCCCCCTGCTAGTCGAAGACTGCGAAGAAGACGCAGCCCCTCAAACCCTTTGGCAGTGGACTGGAGAACAGGAAGACCAGAACCTCACCGGAATCACCTGCACGGTCTTCCTGCAAAACAGTCCCAACTGTGTGTTTCGTCCTCCCACCGAAGAGGAGTCGGACAATCTCCGCCAGGGGATCGCACTTCTCCACCTTCTGCTACCCACTCTGACGCCGAGCGTCCTCCGCCATGTGGACGTGATCGCACTGATCAGCTCGAAGACAACCACCAGCAGAAGCGGATCCGATATCAATCCCCTGGCGTCCGATCCACTCCTCTCCTCCTCCGGCGATACATCTCCCGGAGTGATCTTCGTCAGCCCCAGTATCCTGACCAACCCCTGGTATGTCGCGGAAATCGTCCTGCACGAAGGCCTTCACCTGAAGCTGTATGACGTGATGGCGACCCACAGCCTGCTGCGGCCGAACTACACGAATAAAGAGTCCGCGGAAGTCCACCCCCTTTGGCATAGGTCATCCGTCTCCTGGGACGTGCATCGTTCCATCTTCGCCATGCACGTCTATGCCCATCTCGCCCTCTTCTTCCAGCGAGTGGAGCGGAACTTCGATGCGTTGGCGTCCCGCTTCGGTCCTCTTCACATCGAAAATGCCCATCTTTCGACCCGACGCTCCCTCGACCGGGCGTATTTCCTCAGAATGAAGCTGGCGGAGATCGGCATGGCGGATATGGGCCCCGCCGGTCGCCTCCTGCTCGCGCAGATTCAGGAGATGCTACAGGAGCTCGATGAGGCGTCGAAGGAAAATGGATCGGTGGACGGCTCGTCCAGGCACGGAGAGGTAGCCCAAAGGCTGGTCGGCGATTTCTATTCTCGGCAAACCATGGCGCTGGAGCGGGTCCTCGCCCACTGGCCCACGATCTCTTCGCACCCGCAGGTCGCCAGGATTCCCGAAGTCCTTACGGAAGTCGCCCAACTGGATGCCGCCCTCGCGGGTCTAGAGCTGGACGTGGCGCCAGCCGCCTCTGCAGGGGTCGAGGATACGCTGAAAGACCTGATCCACCTCCGCAAGCAGGTCGCCCATGACTTCATGAACGGGGGGGCATCGCCCAGTCTCGAGACCCTCCTGGACTCCGCCAGCCGCTCGGGGGGCCTGTTCGCCCGTGCCAGCATCACTGTTGATCTCGACCCTTGAGGATGACTTCGTTGACGACATTCAACAAGACTCGGAAAACATGGCTCCCGGCGGAGCAGAAGCTAGCCGGGGACACTCCATTCGGCTCGTCGGCGTACTTAAGGGAGCGAGGCACCGTGAGCTATCGCCGCCGCTTGGAACTGCTGGGCGAGCACCTTCCCGCAGCCCTCCAGTTTCTTGACGCTACCCACGGCGGCAACTCAGATCGAATCTTCGCCGATGCGGTCGTCCGTGGTTCCATCGACGACCTGCTCCGTGCCTACACGGTCTACGAAGAACGGGAGCCCGCCGAGGAACAGATTGCGTTCTTCGAGCACTACAGCGCCCATCCCGCCGAGCTGGAGCGCGATGCCGCAGATCCGGCGAACAGCTTTCGCCAGAAACTGGTCGATCGTCCCGTCCGATACTGGTCCGATGCCAGCGCTCGGACAGTCCGCGATCGCGCCTTCGGGGCAATGCTGCGGCAGAACCTACCGGGACCACGCCTCTACGTCGCTGAAGAGGAGACCGAGATCGCCATCAGCCAGGGGTTGGCGCTCCTCCACGAGTTGCTCCCTTCGGCCGCTCCCAGCGCCGTGTCTCATCTAGATTTCCTTGTGGTGGACGAGTTCTACGATGAGGTCGGATCTGCGACCATCGCCCCCCTTTTGGGCGCGATCTTCGTGGCTCGAACCACTTTGCGGAGTCCCTGGACCCTCGCCGAGGCGATCCTCCACGAGTGCATGCATCTCAAGTTCGTGGAGATCGAGCACACCCATTCGCTGTTGCCGCGCGGCTATTCCGAGCAGACCTCGCCCCAGCTCCATCCGCCCTGGCATCCCGAGACCACGACCTGGCCGATGAACCGGGCGCTCACCGCGGCGCACGTCTATGTCGCCCTCTCTGTCTACGCGGCCGCTGCGGAGGCTGCTGCGCCGGAGTTCGAGACACGCTTCGGCCCGTGGGAGCGCTCCCAACTTCTCACCGATTCGAACGCCGCCGCAGGGCGCGCGCACAGCCTGATCGACCTCGCAGCCAAGCACCCCGAGAGTTTGGGGAAGGCCGGAAAGGTGTTTCTCGAATGGATGAGAAGCGTCCTCCGAAATTTGACGGCGGGGCTCTCGGTGATGCCAAAGGCTGTTTGACCCCTTGAGCCTGCAACAGATCCAGGCCGACTTGGGTGTAGCCATCCCCGGCCGAGCCACGGCGGCGGCCACGGACGAGTACGCAGAACGTCTCGAACGCGTCGCTCGTCCGGAACACTTCCGGAACGCGCAGGGCTTGAAGCTTTCGTCCATCGGCCTCGGAACCTACCTCGGCGACGCGACGGACGATGCCGATGCCTCCTATAGGAGCGCCATCGTTCGAGCCATCGAGCTGGGGTGCAACTTCCTCGATACGGCGATCAACTACCGTCATCAGCGGGCCGAGCGGTGCGTCGGTGCGGCCCTCGCCACGGCCTGTGAGGGTGACACCCAGCGCAGTGAAATTGTCGTCTCGACCAAGGCCGGCTACCTGCCGTTCGACGGCGAGCTGCCCGAGAATCCGCACGCCTACCTACGCGAGCAGTACCGAGAGCGCCTGCAGCTCGCCGACGACGAGTTGGTGGGAGGGCACTGCATGGCTGCCTCGTTCCTGCGGGACCAAATCGCTCAGAGTCGCGCCAACCTCGGGCTGGAAACCATCGACGTCTTTTACCTGCACAACCCCGAAGAGCAGCTCCGCGCCATCGATCGGGAAACGTTCGGGCGCCGCCTGCGCGCCGCCATGGAAGTTCTCGAAGACTCTTGCCGGCAGGGGCATATCGCCAGCTATGGGCTGGCGACCTGGGCTGGCTTTCGCGAAAGCGCGGAGCACCGGCAGTACTTGTCGCTGAACGAGGTCGTACGGTGGGCGACCGAGGTCGGCGGTCCACAGCACCACTTCCGCTTCCTGCAACTGCCGCTCAATCTCACGGCGCTGGAGCCCTTCATGCTCGCCAACCAGCGGCACGAAGGTCAATGGTCTACCCTCCTTCGGGTCGCCAAAGCCCATGGCATCCATGTCGTCACTTCCGCACCGCTTCTGCAGGCACGCATCATCGGACACCTCCCTCAGCCCATTCAGGAAGCCTTCTCCCCCTTGACGAGCGAAGTGCAGCGCACCGTACAGTTCGTCCGCTCCGTCCCCGGGGTCGGCACCGTTCTGGTGGGAATGAGCCGTCCGCAACACGTCGAGGAAAACCTGGCTCTGGCCGGCATCGCCCCGGATTCGGAAGCGGTAGAGCGGTTGTTTCGGCGTACTCCGCGCTCCGAGGGCGCGGCAAGCTCCAGCGGCTAGTCCTGGCGGATGGGCACTCGACTAGCGGAGCGCCGAAAGTCCGCCCTGTCAGGCCCCCTGGTTTCGATTGTCGTTCTGTCCTGGAATCGACCTCGGTTCACTCGCTCGACTCTTCAAGCCCTCGCCGATGTTCCGGCCGGGGTACCTCATGAAGTCATTGTCGTGGACAACGGCTCCGGAGCGAAAACCAGAGACGAGCTGACGACTCTCGAGACCCTGGGTCTTATCGATCGTCTCGTCCTGCTGCCCGAAAACCGGGGCACGTCGCCCGGCTACAACGCGGGTTTCCGGGCCGCGGATCCCCGGTCCACCTACCTCACGAAGCTGGACAACGATGTCGAGGTCCTGACGGCGAACTGGCTGCGCGAGCTGACAGGACTCCTGGAGGTGAATCCCTGCGTCGGGATCGCCTCTACGGAAATCCTCAACCACATCGGCATCCAGGAACAGCCCGTCCTTCGCCTGGAGACCGGGCACCAGGTACGCGACTGGATCGGATGCCCGGCGGGCGGAGGCGGAATGACCTTTCGCCGTTCCCTCTACGACGACATCGGCGGCTTTCGGGAAGACTACGGCGAGGGCCTGCTCTTGATGCCGGACGACCTGGAGTTTTTCTTCAGGGTTCGAGAGCGCCGTCTGAAGGCCTACTACATCCACACTGTCCACACCCGAATGACCGACCACCAGAAGGAAGAGGAACTCCCCGCCTCTCACCGCGCCTTCAAGACCCGGCAGTACTTTCTACTGCGGACCCGCTACTTCGACCTCGCCCAGGCCGGGGGCAAGATCTTCGTGCCTCATCTGGCTTCCGTGGAGGCGCTGCCGCCCCTTGTCCAACCCGGACAGTCGCTCAAAGTACGGTGCGCCATCACGGCGCGAGATCGTCGCACGATGACCCTGGGATGTACGGTGAGTTCGGTCGAGGCCAAGGGCACGACGAACTGTGCCGTGACCGAGGAGATCGAGACCACGACACCCCGATCCGTACACGAGCTGTCCCTCCATGTGCCTGCCACGCTGCCACCCGGGCCCTACTTCGTGAAAGCGACCCTCTGGAGTGACCCCTCCGCAGTCGACATCGCTCAGCGCCTGGCGGACCTGATGCAGGCGGATGCGCCCATCGAGGTGGTGGGCGAGAAGGTCGCCATCGAACAAAGATGAACCCAGGCTAGAGGAAAAAACGATGTCTTTTCGCTTGACACTCTATATCGAAAAATATAAAATGAATCCCGAAGGTAATTTAAAAATTTCGCAGTGATTCTGCCTTGGCAATCCGTCTGGTAGGGATGATTCGTGACGAGGAGGTGTTTATGGCTGAACCGATGGTAGCGGCTCCAATTGTGATTGACCTGGGCAAGAAAAAGCGACGACAGATCAAGCGGCTCAAGAAACACAGCGGGAGGCTGATGGACGAAGTCGAGGCCGCCGTGGGTCGCGTGTTGACTACCCTCGGAGACGACGCGGACGACAAGCAAGTCGTACCGGTCGTCTTCGTCTACCGAAAAAAGAACCGAAAGCGCAAGGGCAAGGCTCTCTGCTGGCATTGATCTCGCGCCCGCCGTCGACCGGGTGGAGTCTGGCAAAAGTCTAGAAGGCGAAGGCTCTTTCGCCTTCCGGCACCGTCACCCGAGCGGAGTCGAAGGATCAGGTTTGGAGCGGCTTGCCGTCGTCCTGAAGGGCCTCCTCGGCCAAGGCGAAGCAAGTCGCGTTCTGCCACCAAACGTTGGATCTTCGTGTTCCGCCTCGGTGCTCCATGTGGGAGAGGCGTATCGAAAAACGCGATGGGTGCCGCTGTGCCGCGCTGCGTGATCGAACCGCAAACCATACCAACAGCAAGACTTGGAGTTGAAAATGGCCAATGAAAAGCAGGGCTCACGGACGACGCGTAGGAAAACCGCTGCGACGGGCACCGACCCAGCCGAAGCCCCGAACAACATCGCCGCGACCTCATCGGACGACGACCAGAAATCCTCGCGGAAGAGCAAGGGAGGGGTTTGGGACACCCATTACTACGTCACCTCGAAAGGTAAGAAAAAGAAGAAGAAGTACTCCCGGGGCTTCAAAGAGCTGCAGGTTTGGGATCGCAATTTCGCCAAGTCGGTCCAGAAGCTGGCACGCGCCGTGGACCGCGGCCTGGCGCGCTACAACAGGCTGCAGGAAAAGTCGGCCCGCAAGCGTCGTGACGGTGCCCTGAAGACATACTCCAAGGATGCGACCCGCGGCCTGCAGAAGATGATCCAGGAATCGGCCAAGTCGCTACCGGCGATTCGCGACGCCGCGATCCCGAAGCGCGTCGAACGGCAGATTCGCAAGACAGCCAAGGTCGTTCTCCAGCCGCCCCCGTTCCTGCGCTGAGCGGAGTGAAAGTCGTTGGCGCAGCCAGCACCAATTCCGGCCTGGTCTTCCTCGCCGCTGGGACCACTGCGGAGCGAACCGGACGCCGCGGGCGGCCGCACGCCGTCTGGGGTCGTTCTCCCACTCGGCGCCCGCCGCGTGACCTCCGCCGCCCGCACCGAGGATTACTTGGCGCCGACGGTCATGTCCGAGGTCGCCTTTCGAGCCACCCTCCAACTGACCGCCTGGCGCTTTCTCCTGTGGTGCTACGCCGCGGCCTGCTTCGTAGTCGGGAACCTCTTCGATGTGCTGACTCGCCGCGACTCGGTTCAACGGCGTGGCGAAAGGCTGCGCCGGATCTTCGAGCAGATGGGGGGGACATTTCTCAAGTTCGGCCAGCAGCTCGCCATGCGCGTCGACCTGCTTCCCTACGTGTACTGCATCGAGCTGGGCAAGATGCTCGACGAGGTGCCGCCGCTACCGACCGCCGAGGCGGTGGCCATCGTCGAGCGCGAGCTGGGACGGCCGCTCGGCAAAATCTGCCAGGCCTTCGACCCATCGCCGATCGGCTCGGCATCGATCGCCTGCGTCTACCGAGCGGTGCTGCGCGGCGGCCAGGAGGTCGCGATCAAGGTGCAGCGGCCGAGCATCGGTCGCGAGCTGGCCGCCGACGTCGCGGCCTTTCGGTGGTTGACCCGGCTGGCCCGGGCCGCCGGGGCGGTTCGACCGGGAATCCTCGAGAACGTGGTCGACGAGCTCCAGGACACCCTCAAAGAAGAAATCGACTTCCGCAAGGAGGCGCGCTACCAGGAGCTGTTTCGCCGCCGGGCGCGCAAGAGCGGAAAGCGCTTCTTCACCGCGCCGCGGGTCTACCCGGACCTGTCGACCGGTAGGGTCCTGACGCAGCAGTTCGTGGCGGCGATGGCGCTCAAGGATGTGCTCGCTGCCAACGAGCGCAAGAGCGGCGGCCAGCAGTTACTGCGCGAACTCGACATCAAGCCGAGCAAGGTCGCGCGCCGCATGATGTGGGTCAACTACTGGGGGATGATGGAGAACCTCTTCTTCCACGCCGATCCCCATCCGGCCAACATCTTGGTGAAGCCCGGCAGTCGCCTGGTATTCATCGACTTCGGCTCCTGCGGCGCCTTCAGCCGCGGCAAGATCTTGTCGATGCAGGAGTTCAGCCTGCGCTATGCGGCTCGCGACGTCACCGGCATGGCCGAGTCCATTCTCGGGCTGCTGGAGCCTCTCCCGCCCAAGGACATCGAAGCCTTGATCAAGGAGCTCGAGGCGGAGTACCGGCAGGTCGTGTACGCGATCAAGAGTAAGCACTCGGAGTGGTGGGAGCGCACCACCGCCAAGCTGTGGCTCTCGTTCATCCGAATCTCGCGCAAGTACGAGATGCCGATGCAGCGCGACGCGCTGCGCATGGTTCGAGCCAGTCTGCTCTACGACACCCTGGCGGTCCGCCTGGATCGCAAGCTGGACTACTTCAAGGAGTTCAAGAAGTACCTGGACTCGGCCGGAAAGCGGGCCCACAAGCGCCTGCGCAAACGCGCTAAGCGCGCTCTGCGCCATCGCACCCCCAAGGTCACCTACCTGCGACTGGAGCAAATGGTCGACGCCGGCAGCCGCTTGCTGCATCGCTTCGACCGGCTCCTCGATCAACCGCTCTACAAGATGGAGCAGCAAATCGACAAGTGGGTGTACCTGGTGATGCGTGGCGTGTCGGCGGCGGTCGAAATCGTCGCCATCGGTACCGTCTTCTACCTCTTTCACCGGGATATCGAACTGGTGCTCGGCAACCCATGGTTCGTCTTGCTAGCGATCATCCCGGTCCTGCGCCACGGCATGCAAGTGCGCTATCGCTTGGGAGATCTGGACCCGTGACGTCGTCTTCGGTGAGCCATGGTCGCGACACCCTGGTGGACATTCTGGAGCGTCGCGCCCGCACCCAAGCCGAGGCGCTGAGCTTCACGTTCCTGCCCGACGGCGAGGAACCGGACGGTGAACTCAGCTTCGAAGCCCTCGCCCGCCAGGCGCGGGCGGTCGCCGCGCAGCTCGCCCAGCACGCCCGGCCGGGAGCCCGGGCGCTGCTGCTGTTCCCGTCCGGCCTGCCGCTGATCTGGACGTTCTTCGCTTGCCTGTACGCCCGCATCGTAGCGATCCCGGTGTACCCGCCGACTCGAGCGCAGAAGCTGGACCGGATCCGCCCGATCCTGCGCGACGCCCAGGCCGAACTCGTCCTCACCACAGGCAGCCTGCTCGATCGCCTGGACGGCGATCTTCGGCCTCCAGGGGCGGAAGTCCGCGAGCTGGTGCCCGCCCGTTGGCTGGCGACCGATCGCCCCGATCCCAGCGCCGGCGACACCTCGCCGGCGATCCTCCCGCGGCCCAGCGACCAGGCGTTTCTGCAGTACACCTCGGGCTCGACCTCGGCACCGCGCGGAGTGATGGTCAGCCACGGCAATCTCGTGCACAACTCGGCGGCGATGAAGCGGCGCTGGGGCACCGACGAGGCGAGCCGCGGGGTCTACTGGCTGCCGCACTTCCACGACATGGGTCTCATCGGCGTGATCCTGCAGGGCGTGTTCAGCGGGTTCCCTACGGCGCTGATGCCGCCCGTCGCCTTTCTGCAGCGCCCGGGCCGGTGGCTGCGCGCCATTTCTCGATTCCGGGCGACCATTTCGGGAGCTCCCAACTTCGCCTACGAAGCCTGCGTCGACCGAGTCGACGATGGCCAGTGCGAAGGCCTCGACCTGAGCTGCTGGCAGGTCGCCTTCAACGGTTCGGAACCGGTCCGGCGGTCCACCCTGGAGCGCTTCAGCGAGCGCTTCGCAGCCTACGGATTCGGGTCCCGAACGCCCTACCCCGCCTACGGATTGGCCGAGTCCACCCTGATGGTCACCGGCGGTGACCGTCACGCCGCGCCGATCTACCGCACGGTGTCGTCGAGCGGGCTCGCCGCACGCCGGGTCGAAGCGCCGCTCAGCGCCGACGACGCCCGCGACGTGGTGGGCTGCGGCACTGTCATCGAACACAGCCGGCTGTTGATCGTCGACCCCGACACCCTCGTCCCTTGCGCCGATCAGCGGGTCGGCGAGATCTGGGTCGGCGGCCCGAGCGTGACCGCCGGCTACCTGAACCACCAAGCCACCAACGAGCAACAATTCCGCGCCGTGACCGCCGATGGTCGAGGACCGTTCCTGCGCACCGGCGACCTCGGGTTCCTGGTCGCCGGTGAGCTGTTCATCGTCGGCCGCTGCAAGGACGTCATCATCGTCAACGGCGCCAACTTCTACCCCAACGACCTGATCTTCGCCATCGGCCGAGCGCTGCCGGAACTGCGCGCCGTCTCGGGTGCCGCCTTCGCGGTGGACCGGGGCGAACGCGAAGCGCCGGTGGTGGTCCACGAGGTGCCGCGAGGTCACCTGCACGGCGATCTCGGCGCCCTGCGGTCGGCGATTCGGCGGCTGATCTCGCGCGAGTTCGAGCTCCGCCTGGCCGACGTGGTCCTGCTCAAGCCGGGTCGAGTGCCCAAGACGACCAGCGGCAAGGTGCAGCATCGCCGATGCCGCGACCTCTACCTCGGCGGCCGCCTCGAGGGGGTCCTCGCCGATGAACAAATCCGGCCGGACGGCCAGACTTCAATGCAGAACTGTATAGCCTTCACAAGGAGTAGGGATGGGCAGAGAACGTAGTGATCGCAAGGCCGATGTCAACACCATCGGCGCCTGGCTGAAGGAGCACATCGCGGAGGCGACTGGAGTCGCGAGCGGCGACGTCGACCCCAACACCCCGTTCACCGACCTGGGCCTGACTTCCCTCGAAGCGGTCGGGATCTCCGGGGATATGGAAGACCGGCTGCACCAGCGGCTGCCGCCGACGCTGCTTTACGACTTCTCGACCATCAGCCAGTTGTCGGCCCACCTCGCGACCCTGGCCCGGTGAGCGCGCCGACCCGCTCCGGCGCGGTCGCGATCGTCGGTCTGAGCTGCCGCTTCCCCGGCGCCAGCTCGCCGGACGAGCTGTGGCAGCTCCTGCGCGACGGCCGGGATGCCGTCACCGAAGTGCCGGCGAACCGATGGGACAGCAGCCATTTTTACGATCCGGACACCCACGCCCCGGGCAAGATGAATACCCGTTGGGGCGGCTTTCTCGACCGCATTGACGAGTTCGATCCGTTGTTCTTCCGGATCGCGCCGCGGGAGGCACCGATCATCGACCCGCAGCATCGGCTGCTCCTCGAACTCGCCTGGGAGTCGCTGGAGGCGGCGGCGATCGTGCCCGAGTCGTTGGCCGGCTCGGCGAGCGGCGTTTTCATCGGTCTGTGCAACATGGACTACGGGAATCCTTTTCTCGAGGAGCCCACCAGCATCAACAGCTTCTGCGCCACCGGAACGCTGATGAGCACAGCCGCCGGCCGCCTGTCGTACACCTTCAACCTGCGCGGCCCGAGCCTGGTGGTCGACACCGCCTGCTCGTCGTCGCTGGTCGCCGTCCACCTGGCCTGCCAGAGCCTGCTTTCCGGCGAGTCGACCCTGGCGCTGGCGGGCGGCGCCAACCTGCTCCTGGAGCCGGAGCGTACGGTCACCTTCACCAAGGCCGGGATCACTTCGCCGGACGGTCGCTGCAAGGCCTTCGACGCCCGCGCCAACGGCTACGTCCGGGGTGAAGGCGCCGGGCTGGTGGTGCTGAAGGCGCTAGATCAGGCGATCCACGACGGCGATCCCATCTGGGCGGTGATCCGCGGCAGCGCGATCAACCAAGACGGTTTGTCGAACGGCCTCGCGGCGCCGAACCGCAGCGCCCAGGAGTTGGTTCTGCGGTCGGCGTGCCGCTCCGCTGGAGTGTCCCCCGGCGACCTTCAGTACCTGGAGGCCCACGGCACCGGCACCCTGCTCGGTGACTCGATCGAGGCGGCCGCCCTGGGCGCCGTGGTCGGCGCCGAACGACCGGCCTCCGACCCGCTCCTGCTCGGAACGATCAAGAGCAATATCGGTCATCTGGAGGGAGCCGCCGGCATCGCCGGGCTGATCAAGACGACGCTGATGCTGAAGCACCGGGAGATCCCGCCGAGCCTGCATTTCGAGACGCCGAATCCCCACATTCCATTCGACGACCTGCGGCTAAGGGTGGTCGATCAGCTCCGGCCGTGGCCGACCGGCGACAACGGCCGGGCCGCTACCGCCCTCGCTGGAGTGAGTTCGTTCGGCATCAGCGGCACCAACTCGCACGTTCTCCTCGAGGCGGCACCGCCGGCCCATCCGGACCAGGACGGCCCGGCGACCCGCCCCACGCATCTGTTCCCGCTATCGGCCCACTCCGTCGAGGCGCTCGGCGCGGCGGCCCGCCGCCATGCCCGGTTCCTGGACGACCACCCGAGTGCAGACCTGGCCGACCTGTGCCGGACGGCCGCCCTGGGACGCACCCACTTCCGCCACCGGCTGGGCCTCGTCGCCGGCTCGACGGCGGAACTCCGAGGACGCCTGGACACGATCGTCGCCGACGGCGTCGAGGCGACCCTCGAGGAGATCGTGCCGGACGCCTCGTCGCGGTCGCCGCAAGTCGCCTTCCTGTTCACCGGACAGGGCGCGCAGGCGGTCGACATGGGTCGCCAGCTCTTCGACACCGTGCCCGAGTTCCGGGCCACTATCGAACGCTGCCACGAACGACTCGCCGAGCACGGCTTTGGCTCGCTGCTCGATGTGCTCGCCGGACGACCGTCGCCACGGGAGATCGACCGCACCGCCTGGACTCAGCCGGCGCTGGTCGCCCTCGAGTGTGCGCTGGCCGAGCGTTGGCGGGCGTGGGGCGTCACTCCCGCCTACGTGCTCGGCCACAGCGTCGGGGAGTTGGCCGCTCTCGCCACCGCCGGCGCGCTGGGAGTCGAGGATGCCGTGCTGCTGGCGGCCGAACGCGGGCGGCTGATGCAGGCGCTGCCCGAAAACGGATTGATGGCCGCCGCCTTCGCCGACGAGGCGACGGTCGCGGCGGCCATCGAGCCCTTCGCCGCAGAGGTCGCCATCGCGGCCGTCAACGGCCCCGACAACGTCGTCCTGTCGGGCGCCGCCGCGGCGGTCCGCCAAGGGCTCGCGCGCCTGGCCGAGGTCGGGGTGAAGGCGCGCCTACTGAAGGTCTCCCACGCCTTCCACTCGCCGCTTATGCAGCCGATGGTGGAAGACTATCGCCGAGCCGTCGAGGAGGCCGAACTCCGGTCGCCCGAGCTGCCCATCATTGCCAACGTCACCGCCGAGCCACTGGCGATCGAAGACTACGCTGCCTATGCCGGCCGGCACGTCCTCGAGACGGTGCGTTTCCAAGACGGCGTCACCCACCTGACCGAACTCGGCTGCGATGTCTTCCTGGAGATCGGACCGACCCCGATCCTGACACCGATGGTCCAGCGCCTGCTGAGCGGCGCCGCCACCTGCGTGGCAACCCTGCGGCGCGGCCGCGGCGACTGGAAATGCATGCACGAGGCGCTGGCGACACTCTATGCCCGCGGGGTCGACCCCGATTGGCGAGCGCTCTATGGCGAACGCCGGGGCGGCGCTCCGCTGCCCACCTACCCGTTCGAGCGGCGACGCTACTGGCACTCCCTCGAGCCGCGCTCGCGGCGGCGCGGCAGCGACGGCGGCGATGACACCCTGCATCGAATCTCGCGCACTTCGCCCGAGTTCCTGGACGATCACGTCGTACACGGCACGGCCGTGATGCCCGGCGCATCGTGGCTGGAAATGGCCTGGTCGGCAGCCGCCGACGACGGGCCCTCTGCCTTCGCCCTGACCGATGTCGCCTTCGAGCAGCCACTCCACCTGCCGCAGCAGGGCAGCCGCCTGGTGCGGGTGCGGCTGGACAATAGCGGCGGATTCCGAATCGACAGCGCGAGCGACGACGGCAGCGACCTCGACGAGGGCTCTTGGATGCTGCACGCGACCGGCCGGTGCGCCGCCGCCGACCGCCCGGACGCGGCACCTTCCCTCAACCTGAATGCGGTTCGCGAGCGCTGCACGGATCGAGTCGGAGCCGACCGCCTCTACGCCTCCCTCGCTGCCCGCGGCCTCGCCTACGGACCGCGCCTGCGCGGCGTCCAGGAACTGTGGCGGCGGCCCGGTGAGGCCTTGGCCGCCATCAGCCTCGACCTGCCGGCGGCGGAGCTGGCCCGCTACGCCTTCCACCCGGCGCTGCTCGACTCGTGCCTGCACCCGATCGCGGCGGCGGTCGGCGACGAGATGGGCGGCACCTTCCTGCCCGCCGAGGTCGCATCGATGCAATGGCACGGTCGCCCTGCCGGCCCGCTGTGGAGCCACGCGCGCGTCCGCTCGCAGGAACCGAACCCAGAAGAGATCATCGCCGACGTCCTGGTGTTCGACCACGGTGGTCGGCCGCTGGTCGATCTCGAGGGCCTGCGGCTCGTGCGCCTGGGGACCTCCGTCGAGTCCCTTCGGTCCCTCGGCAAACTGCTCTACGAAGTCGCCTGGCAGCCTGATGAGCAGCCGGCCGACGCCGCCACGGAGGCCGAGGAGCGTTTGAACTGGCTAGTGTTGGCCAACGGCCGCGGAGTCGCCGCCGACCTGCTGACCCGCCTCGAGGCCAGAGGCCAGGAATACATCGCCGTCGCCCGGGGCGAGGGGCTTTGTCGACTGGGCGCCAACCGATTCGAGATCGCCGCCGACTCCGCGCAAGAATTTCGCGACCTCTTCGCTACGCTGCGCGCCGAAGGCCGCCGGATGGACCGGATCCTGCATCTTTGGAGCCTCGGCGACGAGCCGGAGGATCCCCGGGTACCGGACGAGGAACCGTGCCTCGGCCTTCTACACCTGGTGCAGGCGCTGGTGGACGACGGCCAAGACAGCCCGCCGCCGCTCTGCATCGTGACCCGTGGCGCGTGCAGCGCCGGCAGCACCGCTGACGAGCCGGCGGGCAATCCCGGCGGGTCGGCGCTGTGGGGATTGGGACGGGTCGTGGTCGCGGAACATCCGAAGCTGGCCAGCGCCCTGGTGGATCTGCCCCCGAGGCCGGAGCCCGCCGACTACGACGCGCTGCTTGCCCACTGTTTCGCGGCCAACGGCGAGGCGGCTCAAGTCGCCCTTCGCGCTGGGCGCCGATATACCCCTCACCTGGCGCTCGCCGCGGTGCCGCCGCGGCCCGGCCGGCCATTCGCCGCCGGCGCCTGCCTCATCACCGGCGGGCTGGGCGACCTCGGTCTGGAGGTCGCGCGCCATCTGGTCGCGCGCGGAATTCGGCGCGTCATCCTGTTGGGGCGCACGCCGATGCCGCCCCGCGGGGCGTGGCGCGAACTGCCGGCCGGCAGTCGCAACGCCCAGCGCGCCCAGCGCATCCGCAAGCTCGAGGCCCTCGGAGCAGCGGTCCACCTGGCCGCCGTCGACATCGGCGAGGCGAGCGAGCTCGCGGCCTTCCTGGACCAATACGAGACCGAAGGCTGGCCGCCGATCCGCGGCGTCGTGCACGCCGCGGGCGTGCTCCGCGACGGCGTGGTGAGCCAGATGGATGCCGAGCAGTTTCGCTCGGCGTGGCGGCCGAAGGCACGCGGCGCCTGGCTGCTCCACAGCGCCTTCGAGGATCAACCCCTCGACTTCTTCGTGCTGTTCTCGTCCGTCGCCGGAACCCTCGGCTCGCCGGGACAGGGAAACTACGCCGCGGCCAACGCCTTCCTCGACGGCCTCGCCCGCTACCGCCGGGCGCGCGGGCTGCCGGCCCTGGCGGTCGCCTGGGGCCCGTGGCGCCACTTGGGGCTGGCGCGCCAGGATCTGCGCGCCGGCCAGTACGGGGTCGAGACCCTCGGCCCGCGCCAGTGCCTCGATGCCCTCGACCGGCTGATGGCCGCCGGCGTCACCGAGGCGGTGGTGACGGCCCTGGATCCGGAACGCTTCGTCGAGGCTCGGCCAGCGGCGCGGGCCTTTCTCGGCGAACTCTTGAACGAAAACGGCGAGCACGCCGCCACCGGCGCTCCGGACCTCGATCGGGCGGCCCTGCTGGCGCTCTCCGGAGACGAGCTCGACGAGCGCCTGGGGGACGAACTGCAGCGGCTGGTCGGTCGCCTCCTCGCGGTGGGCTCCGAGCAGCTTCCCCTTGATCGGCCGCTGAACCGCATGGGGCTCGACTCGCTGATCGCCCTTGAACTCAAGAACGGCATCCAAGCCGGCACCGGGGTCGAAGTGCCCATGGAAGAGCTGATCTCCGGACCGAGCGTCGCCGAGCTGCTCGACATCGTGCGCCACCGGCTGCCGCAATCCGCCACCGACGTAGCCGGCGATCCGCTGCAGCTCTCCCCCGACCCCGACCGACGCCACCAGCCGTTCCCACTCAATGAGATTCAGCAGGCGTACTGGATCGGCCGCACCGACGCCTTCGAGATGGGCCGGGTGTCGACCCACTTCTACGGCGAGTTCGACAGCCCGGGTCTCGACGTCGCGCGCCTGGAGCGTGCCTGGCAGCGCCTGATCGAGCGCCACGACATGCTGCGGGCGGTGATCCTCGAGGACGGCCAGCAGCAGGTCCTGGAAACCGCCCCCGCCTACACCATCGAGGTCGACGACCTGCGCGGGCTACCGGCAGAGGGCGCCGCCGAGCACCTCGATCGGGTGCGCGCGCGCATGTCGCACCAGGTACTGCCGGGCACCGAGTGGCCGTTGTTCGAACTCCGGGCTCACCAGCTCGACGACCGCGTGCGCTTTCACCTCAGCCTCGACCTGCTGATCGCCGATGTCGGCAGCATCCTCATCCTGTGCCGCGAGCTGACCCAGCTCTACCACCAGCCGGACACCGTTCTGGATCCTCTCGACCTGTCCTTTAGAGACTACGTGCTCAGCGAGATCGCCCATCGCGACTCGCCTTCATATCAGCGCGCCTTGGAGTTCTGGCGCGAGCGCATCGCGGCGCTGCCGCCGGCCCCGGAGCTCCCCCTTGCCAAGCGGCCGGCCCTGGTCGACAAGCCGGTGTTTGTGCGCCGCACCACCGAGCTGGAGCCAGACACCTGGAAGCGGCTGCAGGGGCGCGCCGCCGACCTCGGCCTGACCTCGTCGGTGGTGCTCGCGACCGCCTACGCGCACATCCTCGCGACCTGGTGCAAGAGCCCGCGCTTCACCCTCAACGCAACTCTCTTCAACCGCCTGCCGCTGCACCAGGACATCCACAAGATCGTCGGCGATTTCACGTCGATGGTGCTGCTCGGCGTCGATCTCAGCGAGCCAGCCGACTTCGTGACCCGCGCCCGCGCCCTGCAACGCCAGCTCGGCAGCGCCCTCGACCATCGGCAGGTCAGCGGCGTCGAGGTCCTGCGCGAGATGGCGCGGGTCAGCGGCCGAGACGCCGGCGCCGTCATGCCGGTGGTGTTCACCAGCGCCCTGTCCGACGTCGAACTCGACTGGCTTGGCGAGATGGTGTACGCGGTCTCGCAGACGCCGCAGGTGTGGCTCGATCATCAGGTCTATGAACGCTCCGGCCACCTGGTCCTCAACTGGGACGCGGTCGAGGAGCTGTTCCCCACCGCCCTGCTGGACACCATGTTTGCCGCCTACCGCGAACTGCTGGTCCGCCTGGCCGACGAGGACCGGCTGTGGACCGCCGTCCCGCGGCTGCTGCCCGCTGACCAGGCGGACCGCCGCGCTGCCGTCAACGCTACCGAAGTGCCACTGTCGCAGGCGACGCTGCACGGCCTGTTCCTCGAACGGGTCGCCGAGTACGCCAACGAGCCGGCGGTGATCGCCGTCGATCGCACCCTGAGCTATGCCGAGCTCGAAGCCCGATCGCGCCATCTCGCGGGCGAGCTCCGACGCCGAGGCGCGACCCGCAACCGCCTCATTGCGGTGGTCATGGAGAAAGGCTGGGAGCAGATCGTGGCGGTGCTCGCGGTGCTGCGCGCCGGGGCCGCCTACCTGCCCGTTGACCCGAGCTTCCCGCGCGACCGGCAGCATCAGATCCTCGCCGCCGGCGAGGCACGGATCGCACTCACCCAGACTGCCCTGGTCGGCCTCGAGTGGCCCGCCGACGTCAGCGTCCTGGCGGTCGGCACAGACGCGGTCGGCACAGACGCGGTCGGCACAGACGCGGTCGGCACAGACGCAGTTGGCACTGAACCAGCGGCGGCGGGCGCCGCGGCCGGGCCGGAGAATCGCGTCGACGAGGCCGAGGTCGAGGACATCGCCTACGTCATCTTCACGTCCGGATCGACCGGCCAACCCAAAGGGGTGGTCATCGATCATCGCGGCGCCGTCAACACCATCCTCGACGTCAACCGGCGCTTCGGCATCGGCCGGGGTGACCGGGCTCTGGCGCTGTCGGCTCTCAATTTCGATCTCTCCGTGCACGACATCTTCGGTCTGCTGGCGGCCGGCGGCGCGGTGGTCATGCCGGCCCCCGGCAGCGGCCGCGATCCGGCCCACTGGCTGGAGCTTCTCGCCCGCCAGCGGGTCACCGTGTGGAATTCGGTGCCGGCTCTGATGCAGCTACTGATCGAGTACGCCGACGCCATGGACGAGCCCCTGCCGGAAACCCTCGAGCTGGCGATGTACAGCGGCGATTGGATCCCGGTCAACCTGCCGGATCGTGTGCGGGCCCGCTGCCCCGGGGTTCGCCAGATCAGCCTCGGCGGTGCGACGGAGGCCTCGATCTGGTCGATCTTCCATCCGATCGGCCAGGTCGAGACGACGGCCGCCAGCATCCCTTACGGCAAGCCGCTCGCCAATCAGACCTTCCACGTGTACGACGAGAACTTCGCGCCGCGTCCCGACTGGGTTCCGGGGCGACTGTTCATCGGCGGCGTCGGAGTGGCGCTCGGTTACTGGCGCGACGAGGCGCGCACCGCCGAGCGGTTCGTGGTCCACCCCGAGACCGGAGAGCGCCTCTACCACACCGGTGACCTCGGCCGGTACTTGCCCAACGGTGTCATCGAATTCCTCGGCCGCGAGGACTTCCAGGTGAAGATCCGCGGTCATCGCATCGAACTGGGTGAGATCGAGGCGACCCTGACCCAGCATCCTGGAGTGCGCGACGCGGTGGTGGTCGCCGCTGGCGAGCAGCGCGACAACCGCCAGCTCGTGGCGCACGTCATCCCGAGCGGTGAGGCCGACGCCGGCACGCTGCGCAAGTTCATCGCCTCCAAGCTGCCGGACTACATGGTGCCCCGCCACTTCCTGCAGCACGACGCCTTCCCGCTGACCTCCAACGGCAAGGTCGATTTGAAGGCCCTGCCGGTGCCGGGGCAGGATCCCGACCCGGCGCCGAACCGGTCGAGCGAACTCGCCTCCGCCGACGAGCGGGCGATAGCCGCCATTTGGAGCGAGGTCCTGCCCGCCGACACGATCGGCCCGGAGGACAACTTCTTCGACCTCGGAGGACACTCGCTGCTGGCGATGCGAATTGTCGCGCGCATTCGCGAACAACTGCGGGTCGAGCTGTCGATGCGCGAGCTGTTTCGGTCTCCGACGGTGGCGGCCTTGGCGGCGAAGCTCGCCGAGTGCCCGCGGGTCGACGACGACGGGCCCCTGCCGCGCGCGCGTCCGGACACCGCCGGGCGCTACCGGACGTTCCCCCTAACCGACGTCCAGCATGCCTATTGGTTGGGGCGCAGCGACGCCTTCGAGCTCGGCAACGTCGCCTGTCACGCATACTTTGAACTCGACCTCGACAAACTTTGCCCGGGACGCTTCGCGGCCGCCTGGCGGATCCTCATCGAGCGCCACGACATGCTGCGGGCGGTGGTCTCCGCGGACGGACGGCAGCGGATCCTGGAGACCGTGCCGGACCTCGACATCACCCTCGACGACCAGCGCGGCCTGGACCCGGCCACCGCCGCGGCCCGCCTCTACGCAACCCGCGAAGAGCTGTCGCACCAGGTGTTGCCGGCCGATCGCTGGCCTCTATTCGAGGTGCGCCTGTCGCACAAACACGACGGCACCTGGCGGATCCACCTGAGCATCGACCTGCTGCTCGCCGACACCCGCAGCCTGCAGACCTTGGCGGGCGAGCTGACGGTGCTGCTGGCCGAACCCGGGGCCGAACTCGAGCCGATCGGCATCTCGTTCCGCGACTATGTCCAAGGGGTGACCGAGTTCGAAAGGTCGTCGACCTATCTCCGCGCTCGAGACTACTGGCTCAACCGCCTCGACGAGCTGCCCGGCGGTCCCGATCTGCCGCTCGCCCAGGCGCCGGCGGCGGTTTCGATTCCGAGCTTTCACCGCCGCCAGTTGGAGCTCGACCGCGAGGCCTGGGGCCATCTGCGGCGCCGGTGCTCCGCGGCCGGGCTGACGCCGTCGATCGCACTCCTCGCGGCCTTCACGGAGATCCTGACGCTGTGGAGCCGAACGCCGCGCTACACCGTCAACATGACCCTGTTCAACCGACTGCCCCTGCACGACGACATCGACCGCGTGCTCGGCGACTTCACGTCGATCGATCTGCTGGTGGTCGACCACAGCCGGCCCGCGACCTTCCTGGAGCGCGCTCGTGCTCTCCAGCAGCAGTCGTGGGAAGACCTCGACCACCGTCACTTCAGCGGCGTCCGGGTCTTGCAAGAGCTGGCCAAGCGGCGCGGCGCCTCGGTCATCGGCAGTATCCCGGTCGTCTTCACCAGCGCCCTGATCCTCGACGGCGACGGCGACGCCCCCTGGCGGCTCCCCGGCGAGCTGGTCTACGGCATCACCCAGACTCCGCAGGTCTGGCTCGACCATCAAGTGCTCGAACTCGACGGCCGCTTGCGCTTGAGCTGGGACACCGTCGACGAGCTCTTCCCGAGCGGCTTGCTCGACGACATGTTCGAGGCCTACGGCGACTTGCTCCGACACCTCGCACGGCCCGATAGCCCCTGGGAGGATGCCCATGGCCCCTGGCGGAGCGAACGCCCGCTGCGCTACGGCAAGCGCCTGCCGGACGGCCGCCTCGAACTCCCGGAGCAACCTGCGGGGCGCACCGCCCCGGCGTCGCCGCAGATCGGCGCCATGGCCGCGGACGCGCCACCGGCCGGCGAGAGCGCTCAGCTCGAGCGCCGCATCGCAGACATCTGGTGCACCCGGCTACCGGTCGCCGAGATCGGCCGCCACGACAATTTCTTCGAACTCGGCGGCGACTCGATCGTCGCCATCCAGCTCATCGGCCAGCTCCGTCAGGCCGGCCTGCAGGTCACCCCGACGGAGTTCTTCGCCACCCAGACCGTCGCTGGCCTGGCGGCGCTGGCACGCGCCGTCGACGTAGCGGCCGATCCACGGGTGGCGGCGGTCGGGGACGTCCCGATGACGCCGATTCTTCACTGGTTCCTCGCCTTCGAGCTGGACACCCCACACGCCTGGAACCTCGAGACGATTCTCGAGCTGCGGGCGCCGATCACCCGGCGCGATCTGCAGACCGCGGCACAGCAATTGCTCGATCATCACGACGCTCTGCGCCTGCGCCTGCGGCAGGAGGACGGCCGCTGGACCCTACGCAACCACGGTCCGGGCGAGGCGGTGTCGCTGATCGAGGAGGACCTGTCGGCGCTCGACGCCGACCGTCAAGAGGCGGAGATCGCCCGTCTCACCGTGGCGGCGCACCAAAGCCTGCATTTCAGCGACGGCCCGGTCGTGCGCTTTGTTCTATTCCGGCGCGGCGCCATCGGTCGGGATCGACTGCTGATCGTGCTCAATCACCTGGTCGGCGACGGAGTGTCACTGCGCATCCTGATCGACGACCTGGAGGAAGCGTGCCGCCAGCTCGACGCAGGCGAAACGCCGAGCCTGCCGCCGGCTACCACCTCGTACCGTGAGTGGGCGCGGCGACTCTCCGCCTGGGCGGAGAACGGCAGGGCGCGGCGTGATCTCGAGGGCTGGCTGGCCCGTCTCCCGGAGCGCTGTCCACCGCTGCCGGTCGACCATCCCGACGGCGCCAACGGAGAGTCCACCACCCGCCGGCTGACCCGCAGCCTCGACCGCGACGAAACCGCGGCGCTGACTCGGATCGGCAGCGCCGGCAGCGAGACCCGGGTGCGCGACGTGCTGCTGGCGGCCTTGGTCGAGACGGTGGCCGCATGGACCGGCGAGGCCGGAGTCCTTCTCGACATCGCCAGCCACGGCCGCAGCGAACTCTTCGCCGATCTCGACCTGTCGCGCAGCGTCGGCTGGTACAGCGCCAACCAACCGGCCTACTTCGAGGGCACGGGATCGCCCGACGCCACCTGTCGACAGGTCGCTCGAGCAATGGCATCGGCGCCGGGCCATTCGCAAAGCTTCGGCGTGCTGCGCTACCTCGACCCGGACCTCGAGATCCGCCAAGCCCTCGCCGCCCGACCGCGTCCGCAACTGAGCTTCAACCACGTCGGCCGGATGGACTCCGGGGCAAGAGCCGGCAGACGCTTCGAGCCGAAATCCGTCGACGTCTGGTTCGGCCCGGACAACGAGCGCCTTTACCTCCTCAACGTCGGCGTCACGATCCTCGACGACGTCCTCGACGTGACTTGGTACTACAGCCACGAACTCTACGAGCGCTCGACCATCGAGGCCTTGGCCGACGGCTTCGTTGGCACCGTCCGCGCTCTGCTCGCGGCCAACGCCGTGCTCCAGGAGCAAGGCGCGTGACCCGACCGGTGGTCAGCATCGTCGGCGGTTACGGTGCGACCGGCGAGGTGGTGGCCACCGAGCTGCTGCGCCTGACCGACTGCGCGATCCGCATCGGCGGCCGCGATCGCGGTCGGGCGGAGGGGCTGAGCGCGCGCCTCGGACCGCGCGTCTCGGGTCACCGCATGGATGTCTTCGAGCCGTCCCTCGCCGCTTTCTGCGCCGGCGCCAGCGTGGTCGTCAACTGCGCCGGACCGACCGCCCGGATCGGCCCCCGGGTCGCCGAAGCGGCGTTCGATCAGGGTGCGCACATGGTCGATCCCGGGGGCTATGAGAGCGTCCACGACGCCTTCGCCGGGCGCCGCGACGAGCTGGTCCGGCGCGGCCTGACCGGGTTGATCTCGGCCGGCTGGATCCCGGGCTTGTCGGAGGTCTTTCCACGCTACATGCACACTCTGGCGAGCCAGCGCCTGGTCACCTTCGACTCCCTCGAGCTGATCTACGGCGATGCCAGTGCCTGGTCCACCACCGGCACCCTCGACCAGGTTGAGCACATCCGGCGCAACCTGTTCCGCGCCAGCGGCCTGTACCGCGGTGGGCGTTGGCGACGCGGTGGGCTCGGGGCGGCATCGATCGCCCGGCTGCCGGCGCCGTGGGGACGCCAGCTTGCGGTGCTACATCTGTTTCCGGAGCTGCGCGGCTTCGCCGAGAGCCACCCGCAGTATCGCCGGCTGCGCAGCCGGGCGACGCTCCTCGGGGTCCGCACCCTGCTGACGATGACCGCCGTCGCTCTGGTCGGCGACCGTAGGCGAAGGCGAGCGGTGCGGTGGCTTCAGACGGCTTTCCGGCGCGAAGCCGAGCGCTATGGCAACGGCGGTCTGCTGACGGTGACGATCGCCGGTCGAGACCGATCCGGAGCCCCGGCTGGCTGCCGCGGCCTGCTGCACGACAGCCGCCACTACTGGCTGACCGGGGTGGTGCCGGCGGTCGCGACAGCTCAGCTCCTCGACGGGACGATCCGAGCCCAAGGCGTGCGTTACCTGGGTGACGCGGTCGAGCCAAATCGGTTCCTCGCGCAGCTCGAGCGCGCCGGACTGCAGTTCGACACCGAATTCGACCCCGGCCCGAACGGGGCCGCGGCGAGGGCCGCATGACCGCCGCCGACCGCACCGGCGAGTTGCAGCGCTACTACGACCGCGCCCTCGGCGACTACCTGCGGATGTGGTCGAACCGAGACAATCTCGCGATGCACCTGGGCTACTGGGACGAGCACACCAAAGACCACGCCGACTCGCTGACGAACATGAATCGGCGCATGGCGGAGGCGGCCGAGGTGCGGCCCGGAGAGCGAGTCCTCGACGCCGGTTGCGGGGCCGGCGGCACCGCCCTGTGGCTGGCCGAGGAGTTCGGCGTGGAAGTGACCGGGTACGACTTCGCACCTGGCCAGATCGACCAAGCCCGGACCTTCGCGGCGCGACGGCCGGCGGCGGCCAGGGTTCGGTTCGAAGTCCGTGACCTGAGCGATACCGGTGCCCCGCCAGGGTCGTTCGACATCGTTTGGGCGCAGGAGAGTCTCTGCCACCTTACCGACCGGCCCGCCTTCCTCGCCGAGGCCTACCGGCTGCTCGCGCCCGGCGGCCGCCTCGTGGTCGAGGACATCTTCGCCACCGAAGCCGCCCTCGGCCGCGCGGCGGCCGAACGCTTTACCGCCGGGCTCGAAGACTGTGCTATTCCGCCGCCGTTGCCCAGCCGCAGCGAGTGGCACGATTGGATGGCGGCGGCCGACTTCGAAGCGACCCGCTGGCTCGACATCTCGGCCCACACGGCGCCGTCCTATCGCCGCCTCGGCCGGCTCATGCGCATCAACCATCCCCTGGTCGCCGGGGCACACCTGCTGCGTCTCAAGTCGAGAACCCAGCTTGCGATGGTCCGCGGCCTGCGCGCCCAGGTCGCGGCCTTCGAGGCCGGCTGGCTGGTGCCGGCCTTGAGCGTTGCCCACAAACCTCTTCAACGGACGAAAGGACCCGCATGACTCGCTTGACGGGTGTATCCGAGACGCTGCTCTTGCCGCTTCACGCCAAGGGCCTCGAGACGCGCCGGCAGGACGGTGTCATTTGCGATCCGAAGGCGATCGAGATTCTCGACCGGCTCGACTACGACTTCTCTCGATTCGGAGACATCGATCAAGTCCAGATCGGCACCGCCATCCGCACGGAGATCCTGGACGAGCAGGTGAACCGGTTCCTGGACGCGCACCCTGACGCCACGGTCGTCAATCTGGGGGCCGGTCTTTGTACTCGCCTGTCGCGAGTCGACAACGGCCGCGTGAGCTGGTTCGAGCTCGACCTGGAGGAGGTTTACCAGCACTGGAAGCGGTTCTACCGCGAAACCGAACGCCATCGCTTCGTCGTCCACTCGCTCCTCGACCACGAATGGATGGCGCGATTCGCCGTCGAGCACCCAGGCTCCCGGCCGCTGTTGTTCGTGGCTGAGGGGGTATTGATGTATTTCAGCGAAGCAGAAGTTCGCGCGCTGCTGTGTGCGATGGCCGAAGTTTTCCCCGGCGCCACCCTGCTGGCCGAGCTGATCAGCCCATTGATGGCGCGCAATTCTCAGCGCCATCCGATCTCGAAGACGAGCGCGACGTTTCAGTGGGGAATCCAGAACACCGGCGTCATCGAGACCTGGAGCGAACGCCTGCGCTTCGTCGAGGAGTGGTGCTACGTCGATCGCTACGCGCGACGCTGGAGCTGGAAAGTCCGGACGCTGAAGCACCTACCCGGCATGCGGCGGATGATCCGAATCGCCCGACTTCGGTTCGTTCCGCCGGAGAGCCCATGAGCGAGGTCGCGTTCTACAACGTCAGGAGCCTGTATGACCCGGGATACATCGAGCACTTCGTGGCCGAACCGAACCAGCGTCGCCGCCGCGTGCCGCTCTTTTTCCTGCACGGCGCGCATCATGGCGCGTGGTGCTGGGAGTGGTTTCTGCGCCGGTTCGTCACCAGAGGATACGAATGTCACGTCATCAGCCTTCCCGGCCACCTGAAGAGCTCACTCGAGGGCAAACGCCTCAACCGCTACCGCCTGCGGAACTATGTCGACTGCCTGGCGCGCGAGGTGGGACCGATCACGCCGGCGCCGGTGCTGGTATCCCACGGCATGGGCGGGGCGATCGTGGCGCGCTATCTGGCCGGGGCGCCGCAGGGTGCGCCGGCGGCGGTCTTCCTGTCGCCGGTACCGGCCGGTGGCACCTGGCGCTCGGGCCTGCGCGGCGCGCTCCGGCATCCGCTGGCAGCGCTCCGGCGACTGGTCACCGACGATCCCCGGCACCTGATCGGGTCGCCGCGTCTGGTCGCCCGCCGGCTGTTGTCCGGCGAGCGGTCGATTCACCCGGCGGCCTACCACCAGCGGCTCGGTCCGGAGTCTTCTCGTGTCGCCCGCGAGCTGTGGTTCGCGCGGTCGGTCCGGTGGGCCGCATTGAACCTACCGACCCTCAACATGGCGGGCGACCGGGATCGTCTGTTCACGGTCGCCGAGCAGCGCCGCCTGGCGCACCGCATGGACAGCGAATTTCGGGTGTGGCCGGGACGGCCCCACGCGCTCATGCTGACGCCGCAGTGGGAGGAGATCGTCGACTACATCGACGAGTGGTTGGCCGCCTCGGGAATCCGCTGACCGACGACGTTCAACGCCAACAGCAACCTGACGAGCCAGGAGACCGGCATGGGTGAGTTCATCAGCGCCAACGGCATCAGCACATACTACGAGCTACATCGAGGAAGAGAGCAGCCGATCGTTTTCGTCCACGGCTGGAGCCTAGACCTGGAGTCGTGGCGCGCCCAAATCGACCATTTCCGGAGCGCCGGCCACACCGTCCTGGCCTACGATTGGCGGGGCATGGGCCAGACCCCGGTGTCTCCCAGGCCATTCGATCTCTCGGACCTGGCCCACGATCTGCGTGCCCTGCTCCACCAGCTTGAGATCCGAAAGCCGGTGCTGTGCGGCCATTCCCAGGGCGGCGCCATCGTGCTGCGACACGCGCTCTATCACCGGAACGAGGTCTCCCGGATCGTCTTGGTCGACACGGCGCTGCAGAAAAGCCTCGAAGACTTCCTCGGCTCCGCCTACGGGCAGCGGCGCCGAGTCCGCCATCATGCCCGCGAGGCAGAGCCGGCGCGGCGGGCTAGGGCAGCCTTCCTGCACGCGGCGCCGCGACCGGGGCAAACCCTGAACAAGACGATGGCGGCGCGGCGAACGCTCACCTCCGAGGAGCGGGCTCTCGACCAAGAGCAGCGCTGGCTTCTCGAAGAAATGCTCCCGATCATCAGCAAGATGTTCTGGTCCAAGAAGTTCCGCACCGCCAAGCCACCGGCGTATGAACGCTGGCGGGAGCAGTGGCTCGCCAACGACCTGTTCGGGCTATTCGAAGGGATCTTGGCCTGGATCTTCCGGCGACGAGAAGCCAACCGGCTGCTGCGCCAGTTTCACGATCCCGCTCTCCTTTACTGGGGGACGAAGGACAAGCCCATCTCGAAAGAGGAGATGATCGAGCTGCAAGAGCGCCTGGGCAGTCGTCCACCGATCTATCCACTTCGCGGTGCCGGCCACAACTCGATGATCGAACAGCCGGCAGAGTTCAACCAGCGGCTGCGGGTGTTCCTCAACACGATGGTGACTCCCGAACCGTCCCGCCGGAGGTACAAGAAACGCTATTCGCGGGGTGCCCGGACCGTGCAGCGCTGTCACCGGCGCCAGGTCGTCGCATCCCGCCGGATCGCTCATGCGGTCGCCAAAGCGATGGAGCGCTACCTATATCTCCAGGCGAAGTCGGCCGTCAACGACGTCGATGGCGCGCTCCTCAACTGTCGTCGCAACTACCACCGCGCCTGCCGGACGTTCCTGACCAAGTCGAGGCGGGCGTGTCGGGACGTCGAGCGGGCGTGTCTCGACATGTGGGGTTGGTAGCCGCCCCGCACCGTTCCCAATGGAGGAAAACATGACTGAATTCGAAGAAGGTTTCATTGATGTCAATGGCAACCAGACCTGGTATCAGCTCGGGCCGGCGAATGGCCGACCGCTCGTTTTCGTTCACGGCTGGAGCATGGATCTCACCTACTGGCGAGCGCAAGTCGAGCGCTTTGCGGGCTCTTTCCAGACCCTGGCCTACGACTGGCGCGGTATGGGCAAGACCGAAGGCGCGACGCCGGAGTATCACATGCTGGATCTTGCCAACGACTTGGATGTGCTGCTGCAGAAGCTGGGACTCGAGCAGCCGATCCTGTGCGGTCACTCCGAGGGCGGAGCGATCGTCCTTCAGCACGCGGTCGCCCATCGCGACCAGGTCGCCGGAGTCGTCCAGGTCGATACCGAACTGTCCTCCGGCGGAGTGTTGGAGCATTTGGTGGGAGGATTGCTGGAGAAAGAACTCGACAAGCTCGAGCAAGGTGGCGAGTCGTCTGCCCGCGGCAGCAGGTTCGATCAACTCATCCTGCGCCTGGCCCTGCCGATCATGAAGCACTCCTTCTGGAGCGAAGACTTCATCGAGGCCCATCCCGAGGTGATCGCCGCCTGGGAGAAGCAGTGGCTCAGCAATTCGCTGGTCGGACTCGTCAACGGTCTTGCCGCGTGGACGTTCCGCCCCGACCTGACCGCCTTGCTACAGCGCCTCAAAGGCCCGTTCCTCAACATCTGGGGCAACGAGGATGTGGTCATCAAGCTGTCGGCAATGCAGCAGATCCAGAGCAGCCTCCCCAAGGCCTCGCAGCTCAACGTGATCGACAAGGCGTCTCACTTCTCGATGAACGAGCAACCGAAACAGTTCAACGAAGTGCTCGGCTCGTTTCTCGGGCGCACCTTTCCCGACACCGGGAGCTGAACCGAACCGATGCCACCGTACGTCCGTCGATGGTCGGCCCGTCATCGAGGGAGCAGGGGCCATCGGACCCGATTCGAAACCGCGGCGCGAGCGCAGCGCGGATGTTTCGAGGCCGGCGATGAAGCGGTGGAAGAGTCGCTCCGGATTCAGGCGAAGCCGTCTAGGAACTCCTCCGTCATGTGCCGCGCCGCCACGGAGTAGGGCTGCTCGGGCTCCTGGAAGGCGCGCAGATCGCTGAGCAGAAACTGTAAGAGATCCTCGGCGAGGGCATGGGTGGTGCCGCCGGGGGCGGCATCGTCCATGATTTCGACCACCCGGTCGATCACGGCCATCTTGTGCTGCAGGAGACGAAGAGTCGCCAGACGTTCCTGCACCAACCCGGGGCGGTTGAGACCGTAAATCTCGATCGAGGCCTCGACTCGTTCTTTCTCGTCGGCCGAGATACCGGCCTTGGGGGTGACCAGGCCCAGCTCGTCGAACTGGAAGAGCTGCTCCGGGGCGTCATCACACGGGTTGAGGAGGAGGGGAACTTCATCGTTGTCCTGGTCGTGACGCTCCCAGCGGGCGCTCGGGTCGAGGAGCGGAAAGATGGCCCGCTTGCCGAGGGTGGGACCGTCGGCACCGGTTTCCATATCGAAGTGTTCGCGACGCCGGTTGCAGTCGGCGCAGGACGGCAGAAGATTCTCCCAGTCGGCGCCCAGCCAGTAGTAGCCGCGACGCTTGGGTTCGCCCTTCCACTTCTCCACCTCTTTCTTGGGCCGATAGTGTTCGACATCCATCGGCGTGGCGGCGAAGTAGCGCGATTCACAGTAGGCGCATTTGCCGTGAAACATCCGGTGCAGCGCCACCTTGATGTCCCGATCCTTGTAGACCTTGAACTTAAGCGCCGGCTTACGCACCGGCACCGCAGCATCGGCAGCGAGAACTTCGGCGATGTTGCTGGCGGTCTCCTCCGCGGCGTCGCTGTTCTCGGGCGCCAACACGTCGGGACGATCGAGATCGCTGCGCACCGAACGCCTCATCGATTCGCCAACTCCACTCGGCGCCACACGTCGAGGACCTTTTTCTTGGTCTCGCCTTTGAGCTTCCTGCGCTCCACGGAGTTCAACCGACCGTTCGCCTCCAGGAATCCTTCCTCGGCGAGAAAGTCGTCGATGAATTCATAGACGAGCTGATCGCGCCGGGTATAGCCGAGAGCCCGGTAGGGGTCGAGTTCGCGTTTGAGTTGCTCGAACCTCTGCTCATCGACCGCGCCGCGCGGCTGGCGCGCCCGCAAGTCGTAGTACTCGGTGAACTTTTGGTCGAGATCCGGGTCGATCGTGGTGTGGAGGCCGAAATGCCGCGAGGTCAAGAGCTGATCGATGCGCAGACCACGAACCGGCGGCACGTCCTCCTCGAGCATCGACCAGCCTTCCGACGAGCGGCGCATGACGGCGACTTCGCCATCGTTGAGGCCTCGCAGGCAAAGCGGTTCGTGGGTGGTGCAGAGAAACTGAAACCGCGGAAAGGCCCGGCGCAAGGACTGGACGACGCTCATGCGCCAGCGCGGGTGAAGATGGACACCGAGTTCGTCGAGCAGCACGATGCCGGTTTCCTCGTGGAAGTCGCTCACCCCGCGCGGTACGGCGGCCATCAGATCGGCCACCAGGCCGGTGAGCGCCTGGTAGCCGTCCGAGAGCTGCGACAGCGGCTCGCGGGTGTTGCCGCGGCGCACCCTGACCTGGCGGGGGCGTTCCGTTTTGTAGACCTCTCCCTCGCCCAGACCGAAAAGATCGCTAAGGGCCGTGGCGGCGCGCTCGAAGGTCTCATCGTCTTGCTCCAACAACCAGGCTTCGGCGTTGATCAGCGTGGCGTGCGGGTCGAACAGATTGTCGACCTTGGCGAGGGGCGGCGCATCGGGCAGACCTTCTTTGCGGCGCGGCGGTAGGCGGCTCGTACCGTAGCCCCGCACCACGGTACTGACGCCCTCGGCGCCCTTCTCGAAGTGGATGCCCTCGCTATCGAGGCGGTAGATGATCTGGTGCGGCCGGCCCGAGAGCTCGAGGTGGACGCGCATCGGCGCCGGTTCCTCGTCGGAACTCCGCGGCACGCGGCGCTGGAGATCGCCCGCCTCGACGTCCCACACCTTCAAAAGCGCATTGGCCTGCTCTTCGCCCACCAGGCCAAGGGCCACGGCCTTGAGGTAACTGCTCTTGCCGCAGCCGTTTTCCCCCAAGACGACGCTCCAACCCACGCCGTCGACCACCGGATCGGGATCCTCTCGAGTGGATTCCACCGAGACTTCCTGTTCCAGGGCCTCACCGAGGTCCTCCGCCACGGCGCTCGTCGGCGGTTCGATCTCGAGCCTGGCGATCGGCTGGAAGTTCTCGATCACGATGCGCTCGAGGTACGAGGTGAGCCGTTCGAGCTTCGGCGCCGCGTCGAGCGAAAAGTCGACGGAGACCGGCTCCTGCCGAATGGTCGGTTCCGCAGCAGGTGTAGAGCCACGCACTGCCGACACTCCCAACGAACGATCAGGGCTGATCGACGCCATACGCGGCCGTCGGCGAAGCCGCCACCGGCGGCAGGCAAGGGCATACGGGGCACGATCTGACAGGAACTCCTCATCCAAGGCAGAAGCCTCCTCGACCTTGCCGAGGGATCTGTCGTACTCCTCAATACGCTCGCGGCGGGCCTTGATGAGTTCAGTGCGGTTGAGGCCGATCAAGTCGATCGTTGTCTGGGCGCTCACCTTGCCCCAATCGCCAGATGCCTCCGGATGTACCTGCAGCAGCCCCTGGTTGTCACAGTCGAGGAATTCGGCTGGGTCGTCAACGCACGGGTCTAGAAACAGGCGCCCCTCCCTGCCGAGTTTCTCCCACGGGGTCCGTTCCGGCACCCTCTTCCCTATTACTGGGAACCAAGTCGCCTTGTTTTGGTTGCAGGTACGGCAGGACAGATAAAGGTTGCGCCATTCCCAGGTCAGCCACCAGTAGTGTTGGGCATATCGCCAAACATCTTTCGATTCTTGACCGGCGTGTTCATGACCGCGCGCCCCGCTCTTGGGCCGAAAGTGGTCGATGACGCTGTCCCAACGATTGGGGATCGGCGACTCGCAATAGACGCATTTGTTCGAGAAGATCTCCCCCAACGTCTCTTTGAGTCCAGGATGTTTTCCTGGCAAGCTGCGGAAAGCCCGAGAAGCACCCTTCTTCGCTTTCTCAAGAGTCACCTCTCGGCGCTCGAGTGCCTCCTGGGCGGCAGCGTCAAAGCCCTTCGGGCGAGGTAGGCGACCGTGCTCAACGTGGATCACTGGCGATCTTCCTGTCTCGGGTTTGATTTAAGACTATTCTTCAGCCTTCCAAGCTATCAAAGAAAAAGAACACCGAGCGCGCGGCACCCGCGGCCAGCGCGCTCGGCCCAACCACATCATGCCTCTGGCGGATCAGGGAGTCTCCTCCTCGCCCACCGGTTCCGCCGCGGTGGTGATGTAGCCGGCGTGGGTGTCGTCGCGGTAGAAGAACTTGATCGGCTTTTCGTTGCGCAGGATGTCGATCGAGTTCGCGAGCTGATCGTAGCGATAGTTCAGGTAGTAGAGCGTCTTGCCGGAAATATGAGGCGCCGTCTTGTTGGGCGGCAAAGTGGAGTCCTGCGGATAGAAACGTAGGAATACCCAGCCGTCCGGAATCACCAGAGACACCGCGGCTTCGGCACCGGAGTTACCATCCGGGCCGCCGTAAAGAAACACTGTGTAGGTCGACACCTCTTCGAACGTAAACGCCATCATCGGCTCCTCTCCTTCGGTTTCCGTGAAAGCCGGAACCCAGGCCCGCGAAAGCGCGGCACTTTGCTCCCGGCGGAAAAGCGATTCTCGCTTCGTTAGCAACCTTAGGAAGACTGAAGGGAGAAAGGTTACGGCGGCAGTAAACCTTCTCCCCGCCTTGAGATACTTCGAGCCGGGCCCCCGGACTAGACCATCGCCCGGGGAAAGGATCGGATCGCTCGCCACAGGCAAAGGGAAAGGGAGTTCTAGATGCAAAAGAAGCAGACTCATCGCGGGGGTCGAGCCGTCGCCGTTTTCACCGGGGTGCTACTACTCCAACTGGTGGTCTCTCCGATACTGCTCGCCGGAAAGACCAGCTCCGAGGAGGACACACCGCTGGCGTTTCTCGAACCCTTCATGGGGCTTTGGCACCCTCACCCGGACTGGGAACCGCTCGACAAGAATCCCGAGCTGAGAAGCCTCGTACCGCTGAATCTGCAGTGGAATGAAGGCCGCACTTCGGTTCGAATCGAAGAGGGCCTGCCGCATGGCAGCGAACTCTCGACGACCGGTATCCTGGTGTGGAATCCGGTCTCGCAGCGGGCCGAATTCCTGGCAGAACAGAGCACCGACAACCTGGTCTTCGACGGCTACTACGAGCCCGTGGACGCCAAAACCATCCGCCGGGTCTACGATGTGATCGATCCATCCGGCGACGTTCGCCTGTACCGGGAGACCTTTCATCTGCGACCGGACGGCGTCCTGGACTGGACCACCGAGCGGCAGGTCGATGGAGCCTTCCAGCCCGTCAGCGGCAAGCCCGGACCGGAGTTTCAAGCCATCCGCCCCTCCTCTGGAGGGAAGCCCTGAGCGTCGCAGCCCTACCCCAAGGGGTGGAGCCCTGGACCCTCGCTGGTTGCTAGCATTCTCGATATGAACGTCAAGATTGCAGACCTCATGTCCAGAAACGTCATCCGAGCCCAGCCGCATCACACGGTGGCCCACGTCCGCGGTCTCCTGGAGCGCAACAAGCTCCATGCCGTCCCGGTGGTGAATTCCGACGATCAGCCGGTCGGGATCGTCTCGGCCGTGGACCTATTGGCCGCGAACGACGGAACGCCGATCACCAAAGTGATGACGGACCGGGTCTACACCATTCCCGAGTACAACAGCGTCCACCAGGCCGCACGGCTGATGCGTAACCAGCGCATTCATCACGCCGTCGTGACTCACGAGAAAGCGATCGTCGGCATCATCAGTTCTTTTGACCTGCTCCGCCTGGTGGAAGACCACCGCTTTGTGGTGAAGCCGGGACCGACCCCCAAGAAGAGGTCGTGACGGCGGACCGCGAGATTCCGCCGATGGGCGCGGTGATGACGCCCTTTCCGCACGCCATCGACATCGACGCGCCACTCACCGACGCGCGCCGCATGATGGTGGAGCACGAGATCCGCCATCTACCCGTCAAAGAAGATGGCAAGCTCGTGGGTCTGGTGACGGACCGCGACCTCAAGCTGGTGGCGAGCCTACGGCCCCAGAGTTCGAACCGGGCAGGTGAGATCCGAGTGCGCTCGGCGTGCGTCTTCGACGTCTACACTGCGAAGATGTCGACGCCGGTCACCGAAGTTGCGGCCGAGATGCACCGTCGGCGGATCGGGTCGACGCTGATCACCAAGGAGGGTCGCTTGGCGGGCATCTTCACCGCTAACGATGCCTGTCGGGTACTGACGGAAGTGCTCGGCGGCTCCATCGCCGACCCTCCGAGGGACCAGGGCGCCGCCTGAAGGAGACGCCTCTCGCGCGCAGTCCACTCCGCAGGCACCTACTACCGATCCTCCACCTTCACGGTCACCGCCTGCTTCCTGCCGCTTAGGAAGGTCAAGGTCAATTCCACCGGTTCGCCGCTCACCAGAGCCACCTTCGGACTTTTGAGCATCAGGTGCTGACCGCCCGGCTCGAAGCGCGCTTGTCCACCACCGGGGATGACGATCTGCGATCGCTCCCGCATTCTCATCATGCCGTTTTCGTGGGCCATCTCGTGCATCTCCACCTCTTCGTACTGCGGGCTGGCAAGAGCGATGAGGGTGACTTCCTCAGCACCCACGTTGATCAGCGTCATGTAGCCGCCGTGGGCCTTGGCATCCGGATGGGCCTCACGGACCCATGCGTTCATCACCGCCACCACGTCGCCCGCCGGGGCGGTTGGCTGGGCGGTACTACCGGCTCGGGTCTTGACTGCCGAGTGAGAGGCCAGGGCGACGGTGTCGCGCTGGCGGTTCTTCTCCCGGGCCCGCTGCATGCGCACCCGCCGGCCCTCGCTGTCGATGAATCGGATCAGATCCTCCACATCCACCGGGCTCAGGCGCATGTTGGGCATGGGCAGTTCATCGTATTTGGCGTACAGGCCCATGGCGATGGGATCGCGCTCCTCCAGCATCACATCCGGCTCCGCGATCCAGCGCTCCAGCCAGGCCGGCTCACGTCGCTGCGTGACGTCCAACAGGTCGGGACCGCGCAGCCCTTCGGGTAGCCCCTCTTCTCCGTTACCGATGGTGTGACAGGTGGAGCAGCGGGTGCGAAAGAGGTGCTCGCCCTGCGAAATGTCCCTCACCTTGGGAGCCGCCGCATAGTCGAGAAGAGCCCGCGGTGGCGCCTTCCAGCCGGTCAACCAACTGCCGATCTGAGTGGCGAGGACGTAGGGGTTTTCGAAGGGCGAGCGTTTCATCCACTGCCCCGTCGCCTGGTTGCCGATGATCAAATTCAAGTTGTGGTTGTTCGAGCCGTCCTGGATCTCTTCAATATACAAGCCGAGCTTCTGGCGCAGCAGGGTGATGTCCGCTTCGTCGCCGGTCAGGAAGGTCCAGCCCGGCCCAGCGCGGTAGCGCTCGGCATACTGAGCCAGCACCTCGGGCGTATCGTTTTCCGGATCGATGGTGATCGAGTACATGAAGATGTCGTCGCCGACCCGGTCACCGAGGAGTTCCTGGACTTTCGCCAGACGGGCGGTTTCGAGCGGGCAGGTGTCGGGGCAGACGGTGTAGATGAAGTTGATCACCACCACTTTGTCGTCGATCAAATCGTCGAAAAAGTGCACGGTTTCCCCTCGGTGAGTGGTGAGCGGCACGTTGGGGAAATACTCGGCGTCCCACGGCGTGTCGGCCAGGATCGGCGGGCCGCTCAGAAGCAGCAGCAGCCCGGCAACACCACTGAAGATCTTCATGGAGAAACTCCTGAGAGATTGAGCATGTCGGTTGCAGGCGTGGGTGGTGGCTCGCTGCTGCACCAAGCCTGAAAGGCTCGGCGGCGGCGGAGCCGCCGAGGACCGGGGTGAGCGCCGAAAGGCTGGAGCTTTCGGGCGAGGGGGGCGCCGAGCCCCCCTGACCGAAACAACTAGCCCTTCCTTCTCACCAGCCTTCTGCAGCGAGGGCGGATGCACCTGCATCTGCTGCGTCCTTTGACCTCTCCGCTCCTCGACGTACTGAAAGTACGACTCCGTCGCTTCGAGAACCGAACTCCTTGCAGCTCCAGGCGCCTGCGCCCTCTCGCGACGAAGGTGGAGAGAAGAACGGGCGAGCAGAGAAGCTGAAATCATGGACGGAGCCCCATTCAGCAATCTGCTAGCGCGTGGCGCGGTGGATAGCGACGTCCAGGGTGACCGGCGTCGGACAGTTCACCACATGGGGCGGGTGGGCGTTCTTGAACAAGTAGTTGTTCAAGCCGATGTTCGGCACCGCCGGCCACTCCAGAACCTCGATCTTGCCCTCGCGCCGCAGGTCCTGCACGTCTTCGAGGGATTTGACGACGCCCTCCGCCGGCTCCAACCAATGGGCGAAGCCGATGTGCCACATGGGGCTGAACTCGTCGCCCGGCATGAAGTACGACGGCAGGCCGATTTGACCGCCGAGGGGGCCGCCACCGGCGATGCCGTGACCGTCCGAAGGGGTCGGCGGGTACGACGAGTTGAGGGGCTGCGGCGGCAAGAACTGGATCAACGGCACCGCCGTGTTCGCCAGGAAGCGATGCTTCGGCACATAGGGGATGCCCATTCCCCTAGCCGGCGGGAACGGATAGGTGTCCACCACAATGTAGTACGGCAGGTACTCGTCATCGAACCACGACTTGTGGAGCTTCAGGGAGACGCTCGGGTTGGGACCGTCCACATCAATCGCCAGAGCGTGGCCGGAGTTGACCGGGTCACCGCCCCACACGGCGCCGTTGTACATGCAGGTGGTGTTGGGCGGATCGTCCGGGAAGGCGACGCAGGACTGATCGATGCGGAGCTGCTCCCAGGGCTGACTCCCCCAGTTGACGAAGAAGGCATTGACGATCACCGTCTTGCCGTTGATCACCACCCGGCGCATCGGCGTGTAGGTGTTGTTGTCGTCCTGCGGCGGCGCGTCAGGGGTATAGACCGGGTTGGGCAGGTTGCCGTAGAAGGTCCACTCGCCGTCCCCGGAGATGGTCGCCGGCCCCGTCGCGTCGAGGGGCGTGTCGCGCAGCGCCCCGGCATAGATGATGCCCAGCTCGTCCGCCAGTTCTTCGTCGCTGATGTCGTGCAGCACGAAGTACACCTCGCGTTCGATGCCGCCGTCGATGTTGATGCCCTTCTGCAGCGGGTAGGTGATCTTGCCGCGCTCGTCCTCGGTCGGATGGAGGGCGTCTCCGATCACCGTGTTCATCAGGTCCAGCTCTTCGATGACACTGTTTCTCACCCACCGTTCAACGGCGTCGAGTTCAGGTCCCTTGTCGCCGACACCGTCGCCGGTGCGGAAGGTCGGCAGAGCGCGCGTATCGACATACTCGACACCGTCCCAGGTGGGCATTGGCGTGGGCATCAGCTTGACCTGGCCCGGGTGCTCGATGTCCCACCGCAGCAGCATGGCGTGGTCCTCGTGTTGGGTGTTGTGGCAGTGCTCCATGTAGGTGCCGGCGAACTCCCGGAAGCGCAAAGCCACCTCGACGATCGAGCCGCTGTCTTCCTGCGGGCCGATGCGGTACATGTCCTTGCGCGCCCACTTCTCCCACTCCGGCGGTTCCTTGCCGCCGCGGCGCAGGATGATGCCCTCTTCGAAGTGGATGTGGATCGGGTGGCTCCAATTGCCGCCGTTGATCAGACGCCACACTTCCAAGCCGCTCTTGTTCTTCTCCGGTGCGGCGGAGAGCCGGCGCGGATCCATCCCGACGCCCTTCGAGCTACCGTCCGTTTCGATCACCCAGGGCTTTTCGTCCGTCGGTTCCTTTTCAAACAGGAAGGTGCGATGGAGGGCGTTCGCCAATTCTTCGTCCGTCGGCCGGCGGAGCGGTATGAGCTTCTGGCCGCCGGGCAGATACTCCGCCGGATCGAGGCTCAGGTCCGTGCCGGCGTAGGCCTGGACCCGGAACTCGAGGAACTTGCCGACGGCCGGGTCGCCTCCCACCCAGCGGTCCGGCAGCACGTCGCCGTCGTCATCGACGGTGCGCGGATCGTAGACGCCGCTCACGATGTCCGCCAGCGGGATCGGAAACTCCGTCACCTGGCCGTCCTCGTGCGGCAGCATGTTGACGAAATACAGACGGTCGCCGGGCTCGAACGAGCTGAAGTCGACGATGATGTCGTAGCGCTCGGCGATGCCCTGGGTGGGCAGCTCGCCGTTCTCGAAGTACACCGTGTGCTCCATGATGTTGCCGTCGTTGGCGATCATGTAGAAGGGCACCGGCTGGCCGGCCTCGTCGACCAAGGCGATCTTGAAGTAGCGGGAGACGGAGCCGTTCAGAATGCGCAAGCGGTACTTCCGGGCCCGCACGTCGAGGTACGGCTTGTAGAGCCAATTGACCAGCAGATGATCACCCAGGAAACCGTTGCGGTTGAAGGGGTTGAACCACAGCTGACCGTCGCGGTCCCAGGCCTTGTCGGCGATCATCAGATTGACGTCGTAGTCGCGGTTGCCCCAGTCGAGGGCGGTGCCGCTGGGCAAGCGCAGGTTCACGCCGTCGTTCAAACCTTCGTTGCCACGGTCGAGGGCGCTGTAGTAGTTCATCATCGCGGCGCTGCCCTTGTAGACATTCTGCGCCGTGAAATCGAGCATGTGGTCGTGGAACCAATGGGTGCTCATGGTTTCGCGCCAGTCGCCGCGGATGTTGACGATGCCGCCGCGGCCGTCCGGCCGACCGGCCCGCCGATCGCTCGCGTCGGTGTTGATGGAGTCATGGCCGGCCAAGGGCAGCGGCCAGCGATAGTCGTAGAACTGCCCCGGGAAAAAGAAGGCGTTGGCGTAGCCGTCGCTCTCGGCCGGGCTGTGGCCATTGTGCTCGTGGGTCGTCAGGGTGTGGAGGCCGAAACCTCGGTTCTTCGCCACATCGATCGGTAGAGCGTTGTAGTGCCGGAAGAGCACCGGTTCGCCATAGCGCGCTTGCAGCAACTTCGGCGGCAAGGTGCCGTCGAAGGTCCACAGGGTGTCCGGTTCCTGAACCGGCATCGCCGGATGGAAGCGCACATCGACGCCCTCGGCGGTACCCGCGGCGATGGCCGAGGGTGCCGTCCGGTGGTACAGCCCTCCGGGGCCGAACTCTCCGACGCTGTAGCGGTGGTCCTGCAGGGCGTCCCGGAAGCCGCCGTTCACCCGCGAGCCGGTGGTCGCCGACTGGAACCACTGCTGGGGGGGAAACTCCGAGTAGCGCTGGTGCGACCAGCCCTGCCCCGGCGGCCGACCCTCCGCCGGCGGACTGATCAGCGGACGGCCGAGGTAGGCCTCGATCTGCTCCTGCCAGGGGTTGAGATCGGCGGTGTTGGCGAAAACGCTCGGCGCCGGGGTCAGGCGGTCCTGGGCGAGGAAAGCCTCGAGGGCGTCGCCCTCGGGATAGCTCTCGGCATCCGCCGGTGTCGGGAATCCCCGCAAAGCTCCGCGGCCACCGGACCCCACCGCCAGGGTGCCAAACTCTTCGAAGCGCAGCAACGGTTGATCGAAGGCACGGGCGCCATAGAGCGGGCTCGGGGGTCCATTGGTCGGGATGTTGTACTCGCCGTCGGCGCGCTGCTGGTTCTCCGGCACGACGTTCTCGATCTCCGTATCCCTGGCGGTTCCGGTGCGGCCGCCCTCGAAAGATCCCTCGTTAGCCTCGCGCAGACCCTCCGGCAGATCTTCGATCAGCGGCCCGGTGAAGTGGGACGGATCGGAGACGTGCGGCTTGGGGTCGATTTCGACGATGGCGTAGGCGCCCAGGCTGGTCTGCAGGCAAAATGGCGACCCCGGCGCCGGGTTGGCGGATCGCACTTCGGATTCGCCCTCTTCCGGTTCCGCGGCGGTCGAAGGCGCGCTCATCGGACCCACCGGAGCAGCCGGTGGCCGCGGCAACATCGCCGCCGCGGCGCCGGCATCAGCAGCCGGCGCAACACAAAAGCTATCGTTACAGCGAAAGACGAAGTGACCGGCCTGGTCGACCGGAGCCGTGGCCAGATGCGCGCCGGTGCAGGCCACGCCATCGCTGCCGCCGGAGAAGATTCCGATGCTCTCGGCGTAGTGTCCGCTGTCGTCCGGCGACACCACACCGCGCACCGCCAGTAGACCTTCGAGGAGAAAGGCGCGAACCTGCTTCACGCCGTCGCTAGCGTTCTGGGCGAATACTCCCCCGGTGCCCAGCAGCACGGCAAGGAAGGTCACGACGAGTGACAATGTCCTCGCCCGGGTGGAGCGTGTCTCGGTCCTCAGCGATCCCTTTTTCCACGTCATGATGTTTCCCCCTTCTAGAGCAGCGCGGTTCGCCTTTGATCTGAGCGCAGGCGGGCGGTGCTCAAGCCCTCGAATTCACTTTCGAAGGTCTGCGGTTTGTCGTGCAGGTAGCAGAGGGTTGACACCGCCTCAGAGGCAGACCACTCCGGCGCGGGCGGCGATGCGAAATCCGTTAGATCCAGATCCACACGCCCCGCGTAAAGGTAAGTGGCCAGAGAGTAAATCGGGTGAAGACAACTCTCAAGTCTCTCCACCCGCAACCGCTTTCTGCTGCCCAATAGGGGCAGGGTCGTCGCGTGCGTCGATCCTGCCCCGCCTTAAGCTGAATCCCCAGCGTCTCGGGACAAGAATTCAGAAATTTCGCTCCTGAATTCGTCTTCTAATCGCGTCTTCAACGTGTTCAACATCACATCTGCACGTTGAAATTCCTGCATTTTACACGTCAGAGGGAACGGTGCGCGCCAAAGCCACGCTTTTTCTCAGTACATCATCGACCCAATGAATCCACTGAGAGCCATTGTGCCGGCTCGATCGAAGCCCCGACCGAATTCGTGACCCACGGCGGCAAAGGCGACACGCTGTCTTGCGCGACCGGCTATTGGACCGGTGCGCCCCCCGCCAACCTGGTCTTGGGAGCGGCGGTCATAGTCAAAGCCCTAGGCTTCAAGGAGCGGCCGGCAAACGGCTGCTCCTTGGGAAGGACGGACTGAAAGGCAAGCTAGGGGGATCCCGCTTGGATCGCCCGCACCGCTTCCAACTCCGCCTCGAGTTCTCCCACCCGGCGGACCAAACGCGAAGATTCACGCTTCGCTTGGGTGAGTTCCGAAGTCACCCTGTCCAGGCGTCCTTCGAGCTTTGCCAAGGCGACTTTCATCTCGGCATCGCGGACGAACTCGCGGTCGGCCCGATCCTTTGAGTACACCGTGAAGCTGGCCTCGCGAAAGCGCTCACAGGCGGTTTTCTCGGCCACGCCGAGGGGCAAGGTGTCGTCACCGCGAAAAACTCTCGACTGATCCGCCGCCCCGCCGCTCGGCGGACCGAATCCCTCGATCAAGGTCGTTCCGGCCGGCACCGCATACTGCAGTCGCTTCCAAGGTTGGTGATAGCGGCGGGGGCGCATGGTCTGGTCGAACGACTCGTCCACCACCACCGGCTTGAAAATCCGCACCACGCCATCGGCCTCGGCGGCCGGCAACTCACCGTTTCGACACTCGAATTCCTGCGCGCCGACGCCCCAGGCGCTCAACAGGGTAAACGCGCAGAGAATGAGTATCTTCAACCCTTTGAATGCACCTTTCATCGTCCCATCTCCTTTCCCAAAGAATTCATCCCAAAGATTCCACCAAGATCTGTTTCACCTGGATTGCGACGGTACTGAACTGCCCGAGAAGGACGCCTTCCGGTCCGTCCTCACCGAGTCGGCGAGGCCCTGACGCCGGGCGCGGTTCCATACCCATAGCAGTCCCATATGCGGCACCGTCAGGGCCGCGAGGACCCAAAAGATCATCCGCACCGTGCCTTCCGTCAGCGTCGAGTCGGCGCTCACGGCGGGTGCGACGCTCACCACGAGCAAGAGCGTCAAGGTCGTCAACGGCAAAGCCTCCCGCAGCAGCCAGTTCAGTCCCTCTTCTCCGGCCGGCGCCTCTTCGCGGACGACTTCGAGCAGATGATGGATCGAGTGAACGCCGCAGAAGTAGACCGCGAAGGCCAGGAGCGGCGGCAAGCGCCAGAACATCAGCGCCAAACCGGCCAGCATCCAAAGATCGCCCAACGGCTGCTCTCGCCGCAGGGCGGCAACCGCGAAGAGCAGGCACCATAGAACGGCTCCTATCCAGCCGATACGGGCAACCTCTTCCGCCCACCGGGCGCCGGGAACGAGCGCTCCGAAGAGAGCCGCCACCTCTTGCGAATGGAAGGCGCAGGGAAAAACCACCGGCAGGCCGCCGTGGAGGGCCATGGAATGCAGGCTGCCGCCGGTGTCGCCGGCGGCGTCGGCGCCGAAGTGGACGATCGACAAGAGCAGGAATCCCACCAGGGTGAGCGCCGGAATCCACCACCAGGCGGCCAGGACGAGGGCGGCGACGGCGAGGTAGGCCACCAAGAAGAGCGGTAGCCACCCAGAACCCCAGCGATTCGCCAGCAAGGGCCGCGCGACGCGATGATCGAGCGCGCCATGAGGCAAGCCAAGAAACGCTACCCCGAGAGCCAGCAAGGCGATCTGAATCGACGCCGAGGGCTGTGGCGCCAGCAGCGCCAGCAGCCAAGGCACGACCGCCACCCAGCGGCGGTGGGTCCGCTGAGCGGACAACTCAGGTCGCATGGTGTGGTCTCCAGCGCAGGGCTTCGCCGAGAAGCGGCAGCGCGGGCAGGGACGCAACGACTCGGAGGTGATCCAAGGCACCTCCGGTACCGCCGAGGAATCGCACCAGAGCCGGCGACGGACAGCGGCGAAAAAGCGCCGAGAAGAGACCAGGACCTCTTTCCGGATAGCGCCGCAAGTAGTTCAGGAAAACGCGATCCATCCAGCGAGTCACGGATCTGGTGGGAGACTCGACGAACAGGCCGCGCTCCAGGGCGCAGGAACGTCGCAACTGTTCGACCAATCCGTCGCACTGGCGCTGCACCTGGAGGAACCCATAGCCGGTGGACGCCCGCAGCGCACCGGCCGCAATGCCGATCGGAAGATGGCGCCGACGTCCCACCGGAGGCCTGAGCCCCGGATCCATCGGCAGGGCACCCTCTTCGCTCCACCCGCGGACCCAACTCTTCGCTCCCAGCCGATGTTCCAGGTAGTAGGCCAAGTGGCGGTCGAAGTCCGGCGCGGCGGCCGAGGACGAGCCGATCCAGGTGTCTTCCACCAGGGCCCGTCGCGGGTTGAAGGGCAAGACATAGACGAAATGAGTCCCGACCTCAGGTTGCTGCTCGACGCGAAAGTCCATCAGCGTCAGCCGCTTCGGATCGAACACCGGCTCTTCCGTTTCGACCTCCCAACCTCTGAAGCGCTGCACCAAAGCCGCCTCGCCGGCGACTGGCGGGCGACTATCGAGGACCAGGCGGGCCGTCCACTCGTGTTCGTCAGCCACGACCCGCAGATGCCGCCCGTCGCCGCTTTCGAACACCGCGTCGACCTTCACACCGAGCTTCAAGTCGATATGGCGGCAGGATTCCAGGCGCTCGACGAAGGCCTCGTAGAGTGCGTTGGAAGAGAGGTGCTGGTAAAGCGGCGCGGAGGGATCCGAAATCGACTCGACACTGTCTTCGGAAACGACTCGCCAACCCATCCAGGCCCGCCTGATCAAATGCTGAAAAGGCTGATCGTGAACCTTCCAGAAACACCAGGTGCGGTCGCGCGAATAGCTCGTCCGGGGTTCAACGATCAGCACCCGCAGATGTTCGAATTCCGGCTCCGCCAATCGCCACGCCATGCTGATTCCGGCCAGGCCCGCGCCGGCGATCACGATGTCGTAGTCGGTTCCGGCCACAGCGGAGTCGGTGTTCTTTGACCTCACTGCAGCGCCCCGCTCAATCCGACCAGGGCCGCGTGAAGAGATGCCTCGTGGCGGCGGCGCACCTGGCGCAGTGACCCATAGGAGCCCAGTGCACCCAAGGCCCGGGCCGTATGCCAGAGGCGTCCGGCGCGGCCGACCCGCGCTCGGCCCTGCCAATAGCGGCGGGAACCGCCATCCAGGACCTCCAGGCCGATGGCTTCGTAGACCCGGCTCGCCACCATCACCGTCGGACGGCTGCGCCAGGGCAACAGGGCGACTCCCAGATCGGCGCTGCGATAGTACCGCTCGGCGACCTCCAGAAGGGACCGGACGCCGGACCAGGCGCTTTCCCGCGCCGGGTCGTCGCCGGCTACCAGCGTCCCCGGAGTTGCCGGCGACGGCAGGAGTTCGCGAGGCAGATACAATCGCCCGCGCTCGGCGTCTTCCAACACGTCGCGGGCGATGTTGGTGAGCTGCATGGCGATGCCGAGATCGATCGCGAAGGGGACCGCGGCGGGATCGTCACCACCGAGAATCGAGCAGGTCATCTCGCCGACGGTCCCTGCCACCCGATAGGCATAGCGCAGGAGTTCCGACAGTCGGGCGAAACCCTGCTGGGGCTCAAGATCCTGCGCTACTCCGTCGATCAACGCCAGAGCCGGAGCGACCCGGAAGCGATAGCAAGCCGCCAGGTTCAAAAGTTGCGCACCGAGGGCCAGACGCCCGGCGCCGCAGGTCAGGTCCTGGCGCAGCATGGCGAGGCGCTCCGCTGCGATCTGCCGGGAGGCCGGATCGGATGCGTTGTCCACCCAATCGTCGACGGTCCGGCAGAAGCTGTAGAGGTGGGAGATGTCCCGCCGCCGGTCCGCCGGTAGAAGTCCCCCCGCCCAGGAAAAGGTGGAGCCGTGGCGGCGCATGCAGGCCATCGACCCGGCCGCTCCCACCGCCATCGAGTTACCCGGCACGGAGGTCATCGATCCACCGCCTCGTCGGCGAGGACCCGGGTGAGCACCTTGGCCGAAGACAGAACCCCCGGAACGCCCGCCCCGGGATGGGTACCGGCGCCGACGAAATACAGGCCGTCGATATCTTCCGAGCGGTTGTGGAAGCGGAACCAAGCCGACTGGCGCAAGATCGGCTGCACCGAAAAACCCGCCCCTCGATGGCTCAGCAGCTCGTCCTGGAAATATCGCGGGGTCACCCAGAAATCGTCCACCAGATGCCGCCGTAGATTGGGCAAGAGGCGGCCCTCGAGATGTTCCAGGATGCGTTCCCGGTAGCGCGGCCCCTCCACCGGCCAGTCGATGTCGGCCCCCAGATGCGGCACCGGCGACAGCACGTAGAAGCCGTCATGACCGGCCGGAGCGAGAGAAGGATCCGTCGCCGTCGGCCGGTGGAGGTAGAGGCTGAAATCAGGCGCCAACTCCCGGTTTTGAAAGATGTCCTCGAGCAACTCGCGATAGCGCGGGCCGAACAGGATCGTGTGGTGGGCGACATCCGGGTACGTTCGGTCGGTACCGAAGTACAGCACGAACAGTCCCATAGAGAGTCGCATCCGATCGATGCGCCGGTCACTCCAGCGGCGGCGATGGCGCGGCTCGACGAGATGCCGGTAGACAAAGGCGGGATCCGCCGCCGCCACCACCCGGTCGGCGGAGATCACTTCCCCATCTTCGAGCACCACTCCGCGCGCTCGGCCGCGATGACTTCCGCCAGCGGCCACGTCGATGCGCTCGACGGTGGTGCCCAAACGCACCTGTACTCCTTGCTCCTCCATCAACCGACCGAGGGCCGACACCAAGGCACCGGTGCCGCCGAGGGGGAAGTGGATTCCCCACCGCCGCTCCAAAGAGTGAATCAAGCTGTAAATGCTGGTGGTGGTGAAGGGATTGCCGCCGACCAGCAGCGGGTGGAGGGAAAAGGCCTGGCGCAATCTCGGATCCTTGAGGTGGCGCGACACCAAATCGAACACCGTGCGGTCTGCCCGCAGGCGAAGGAGGTCCGGCAGCACCCGCAGCATGTCCCGCCACGAACTGAAGGGCCGATCCGCCAGTTCCTCGAAACCCTTCTCGAACAGCCGGCGAGAGTGCGCCAACAGCGTCAGGTAGCCTTCGCGGTCCCGCGGCTCGAAGCGCTCGATCTCCGCCAGCGTGTCCTCCACGCTGCCGCCGTAGTCGAAGGTCGAGCCATCGTCGAACATCATCCGGTACCAGGGCTCGACGGGCACCAGGGTCGCGTAGTCCTCTAGCTGTTTCCCAAAGAGGGCGAAGAGCTCCTCGAACAGGAAGGGGGCGGTGATCACCGTCGGCCCAGCGTCGAAGGTAAAGCCACCGCGCCGGAAGACCCGAGCGCGACCACCCAGTTCCGGCAGGCGGTCGACGAGGGTGACCTCTCCACCCTGGGCCCGCAGGCGGAGGGCGGCGGCGATTCCTCCGAAACCGCCGCCCACCACCACCGAATGCCCAGGTCGGCGTGCTCGCCGACTCGCCACCGTCCCCGACCGCTCGTCGGTCACCGCGCCGGCCGGCGCCAGCGCCACGGCGGCACCGCGGATCGACGATCCCAGGGATCCCAAGGCCGCCAGCGGGCCCCTCCCCGCGAGCCGGATCACAGGTCGGCGATCGCCTTGCGGATCGACTGATCGCGCGACACCTGGCGCACGGCGAACACCGCGACCAGACCGAAGCCGACCTTGTTGATGACGTCGGCAATGTTGTAGATCAGCTCGCGCAGCACCTGTCCCTCGGGACCGATGCCGAACATCGAGACCAGATAGCCGATGGGATAGATCGTCCAGCCGATCGCGATGAACAACTTGAGCTTCCTCAGGCCGTCCTGGATGGGCTGCAGTTTGCCCCGAGCGGCGGTCGTCACCACCGTATAGAGCAAATAAACGATGAACAGGAAGGCCGACGCCGAAGCGATGAACATGCCGACCCCCAGGGGCGAGAACGCTCCACCGGCCCGGTTGATCGCCTGTTCGCCAGCGAAGCCGGTGATGATCATCACCAAGTCTGCGAAGATCAGCGTCACAAGCATCGGCCGACGCTCTTCATCGAACCCCAGCAGCGACGGGAACTTGGTCAGGATCAAGGGTGTGGTGATCAACCAGTCGAGGTAGCGGAACTCGGTCGGAAAGTTGAGGATCGATTCAATCGACCCGTCGCGTCCCACCATGTCCTGCATCACCCAGTAGTTACAGGCCGCCACGAAACAAACGATGGCCGCCGCGGTAGCCGTCGAGCGATACTCCTCGAGCAGTGAACTCCGCTCCATCAGAAAGTAGATCGTTCCGGAAGCCAAACACAGAAAAGCAATCCAGTAGAAATACTGGGTGATCAAAGCCAAACTAAACATCATCCGTCCTCCTCATCAGAAAACCCCTCGAACAGCTCTGTGGTCGGTACGTGGTTTCGGGTCCCTAGTTGCCATCCGAAAGGATGGACATGACGCGGGTCAAAAAACGATCCGCCGTGTCGGAATCGGCGTAAGACTCAGCGATTCCGCGCAGTTTGGTGGCCAGCAAGCTCAATTCGGTCACGGACTGACAAGCCTTGACCTTCGGGGCGATCAGATCCGCGTCCCGTAGAAAAAGGTCGCGAACCTCTCGCAGGAAAAGTCCCTTCATCTCGGCGAATCGCGCCGCGCTGGGATCCGCTGCTGGCGGCGGCGATTCGGGCATCGGTGGGGGCTCCGGCTCGGACACCGCGGCGGCCCCTTCGACGGCCGGCAACACCGAAGGCTCGATGCCCGTCGGCAGAGTTCCTCCGGCTAGGGCTTCGGTCCTCGAAGGCGGCGGCGAGAGAGTGTCGACCTTGGGATCTGGCACCCTGGGCTGCGCGACCGCTGGGCGGGACGACGACGACGGCAGTCCCGGCAATTCCGGATACTCCGGAGATTCCATGGCTTCCGGTGAACTGGTGGTCACCAGACCTTCGAACAACAGATCGCGCAGGGTGGGTCGCACGTCGCCGAGGGACGGCATGAGCAAACCCAGATCGCCGACGGTACGGTTGCCGTCGATCAGAATGAGGAGCTGACGCGCCTGGGTACCCAGGCGTCGCTCGTCGCGATCGATTTCGGCGATGCCTTTGCCGGTCTTGCGAAAGACAATGGAGGCGTCCATGAAAAATCCTCTCGTTGATTTGATGGGGCCAACTTCCCGCAGTTCCAAGCCGAGAAGGTGTCCCTGTACGCGGTTCTTCGCGCGTCATTCCTCTGCACGTCTCAGCGAATCGGCTCCAACCACTCCGACAGGGAATCGAAGTCCGAGGGGTCATCCTCATCGAACGCCGAACCACTCCCGTCGGCGGCCGTCGGCCAGCCGGATTCACTCAGCGTGACCACCAGAGAGGTGGTCTGCTCGATCTGGCCCCACACCTCATCGGCCTCAACGGACTCTCCGGCCATCATCGCGAGCAGTTGCTGTCCGCCGCGGATGGACCGGATGAACAGGCGATAGCGGTCGACCTCAACCAACAGGCGACGCAACACCTCGGAGCGGCCGGAGCGGCCACCGAGTTCCTGCCGCAGAAACCGCGGCAGGGGAGACTCCTGGATCTTGCGTTGGAGATTCAGCACCAGAGCCACCATGTCTTCGGTCGTCCCGCCGATCTCCGCGCGCGCCAGGATGGATTTGGCCGACGGATCGATGATCGCAACGGATCGGGCGCCGCTCACCTCACGGAGAAGAAGGCGGCAAAGCTCGTTCATCGCCTGCACGACATCACCCCAACAACACCCGGGTCACCCCGGCTCCGTTCGCTCGAAACGCCACCAGACCGGCCGGACCACCGGCGAGTTGGGCAAAGACCAACGCCAACTCCTTGTCCGCGTTCCAGCCGACACACCAGCCCAGATCCTGCTCGACCGCTTCCAGGCGACCGGTCCTCCTCCCTGGCTGCAGCAACAAAGCACTTTCCATGAGATCGAACAGCCAATCGCCGAAAGGCACCGACCGGTCGCCTCGACCACTACCGTGGAGCACTTGGGCTGTCCCGTCACGCAACGACATTGCAAGGAGCCAACAGGCGGCGGGAAGCTCTCTGGACATCGGGCATCGCTGCCATCGGGCCCGAGCCGACTCGACCGGCGACGTTCGGCCCTCCGCCTCGGGATGGACGATCGCCTCACCTTCGCTCCCGTCCTCCGTTGGCCGCCCGACGCCGGCCGCCTCCTCGTCGAGGGCCGTCAGGCTGTCGAGGAGCAAATGGTCGATGGATTCGTCAATGGTTTGCTCCGGCGACTCCTCCCCCAAGCTCATCCGGAACTCCCCGTTGTTCCAGCTCAGAAGTTTCTGGAAGGCTTTGGCACCTACCATCTCGCCAACCTCGCAGTGCACCAGATTGCCGTCGGCGAACCACACCTTGCCGCCCTCGTCGCCGTGAATCACCGACAGCGCGCCGGTTTCCCGCGAAAGGGCGACGATCTGAATGAGGTCACTGAAAAGGGGAAGGGATATTTCGCCGGAGAATCGCTCGCCGTTCGCCAGCGCGCCGTCAATGTGCTTCAGGAGATCCTGGAGATCAAACGGTTTCTCAACGAATTCGACGGAGCCCAGGCGACGGGCTTCGGCCCGGGCGGATTCCGAGCCGAAGGCGGTGATCAGAACCACCCGAAGATCCGGCACCCTCTGGCGCGCCACCAGCACAAGTTCGAGACCGTTGATCCCCGGCATTCTCAGATCGGTAATCAGCAAATCCGGAGGGTACGCGTTGATCTCCTGGAGGGCCTCGACCGGGTTCGAAAAACCCTTGAAATCCACCTCCGGCCGCTCTCGCTGAAGGTGCTGCGACAGCGTCCAGACGAGATCCGCCTCATCGTCGACCATGACCACTCGTACACTCATATTCCTCTTTAGGAGCAAGGCGCAGGCCAACTCCGAGGATCAATGTTTTCAGGGGTTTTCGGCCACTGAGATGGCACAAAATAGACCGATGGCCTAATCTGTACCGGTCAATTTTTGACCGGTCAGGCCGCCCTTCTGGAGGTGGCGGCGTAGCGTTCCGCGCGCGACTCCAAGGCGCTCCGCCGCTTGGGTCACGTTGCGATCGCACTGCTCGAAGACCCTACGAGCGTGACTTCGAATGACTTCCTCCAGCCGGTCGCTCTGCAGCGCGGGAATCGCTGCTCGGTCCCGGTCGACCGGTGTTTCCATGGCCCCTCGGCCGGCGACCTCCGGCGGAAAGCTTGCTGGACCGATGGTCGCTCCGGCAGTGAGCACGATCGCGCGCTCCAGGACGTTGCGCAGTTCGCGAACGTTGCCGGGCCAGGAGTAGTTCCGAAGACAGGTCAAGGCTTCGGGGGTCAGTTCCACCTCGCCCCGCCCCAGTTCTCGAGCGAATCGCTGGACAAAGTAGGCGCCGAGGAGTGGGATGTCCTCGGCCCGCTCACGCAGTGGCGGCAGGGAAATCTCGAGAATCCGAAGGCGGTGGTAGAGGTCTTCCCGGAAGCGGCCCTCCCGGACCTCCGTGACCAGGTCGCGGTGGGTCGCCGAGATCAACCGGAAATCGCTGCGGACCTCGCGCTCGCCACCCAATCGGCGGAACGGATGACCCTCCAGAATCCGCAGCAATTTGGGCTGCAGGGCGAGAGGCAACTCCCCTACCTCGTCGAGGAACAGACAACCACCATCGGCCAGTTCGAACAGCCCGCGCCGCACCGAACGAGCGCTGGTAAACGCGCCGGCTTCATGACCGAACAGTTCCGACTCGAGCAAACTGGCGGGAAAGGCTGCAGCATTCACCGAGATCATGGGGCCTTGGGCGCGGTCACTCCAGCGATGCAGCAGGCCGGCAGCCAGTTCCTTTCCACTTCCCGTCTCGCCCGTCAACAGCACCGGTGTCCGCGGCGCCCCCGCCGCGGCCCGAAGCGCGTCGAGGGTGGCAGAAAAGACCGGCGAATCGCCAACGACAGGACCGGTCTCTCCCGCCGCTCGATCGAGGCTCTCCAGGCGGCGGCGCAGGGAACCCCGTTCGCCGGCCTGCTCGACAGCATGGCACAAGATCTCGTTGGAAACCGGCTTGGTCAAGTAGTCCGAAGCACCCAAGCGGAGTGCGCGGACCGCACTCTCAGCCTCGTCGAGGCCGGTGAGAACGACGACCTGCTGCGAAGGATCCAGGACCATCAATCGTTCGAGCACCTCGAAGCCGTCCAGGTCCGGCAGACCGAGATCGAGAAGGACCAAATCCGCCAGGGTCGTGCCAGCCTGCTCCAGAGCCGACCGGCCAGAATCGGCATGCAGCACTTCGTGTCCCATCGTCGCGAGATGAGACCCGACGGCGAACGCCAGATCCGGATCGTCTTCGACCAACAGCACCCGCGTCATGGCGTCGCGACGGGCATGAGAAGGCGGAAGGTCGTGCCACGCCCCACCTGCGAACGAACCTGTAGGCGAGCCCGGTTCTCGTGGGCGATGCGCAAAGCGATGGATAGACCGAGCCCAGAGCCGCGCGGCTTGGTGGTGTAGAAGGGGTCGAAAATCCGCTCGAGCTTCCGGGCTTCGATACCGTGTCCGCGATCCACCACATCGACGGCGACAAAACTCCCACCCAACGCCTCCACCTCGCCGACCGCTTCGACGACCAGGCGGATGCGGAGGGAGGTGCCTGTCGCGTCGAGAGCGTTCTCGACCAGGATGATCAAAATCTCGACAATCTGCGCCGCATCGACCAGCACCGGAGGGAGGCCCCTGGAGAGCTGCACCATGACGGGACCGCCGCACTCCTGAAGACGCGGGTCGAGAACCTCCAGGGCTTCATCGATCAGCGCCGAAGGCGCCGTGGGAATTCTTTTCGGACCTTCTTCGTGGGTGAAGCGCAGAGAACGACGGACCAGCGTCTCGACTCGCTGGACGAGGGCGACGGTCCGCTCGCAATATTCGCGACGGTTGTCGCCGGCGGGAAACGTCGGGAGCAGCCCTTCGGCAAGGGAGCGAATGGCCGCCAGAGGGTTGCGCACCTGATGTGCGAAGCCGGCCGCCATCTGTCCCAGGGAAGAGAGGCGCTTGAGCTCCCGCATCTCTTGCTCGACCTGCTGGAGTTCACCGAGCTCCCGAAACAGTAAGAGCTGATAGGGAGTTTCAGCGGGTGCTCCCTGGGCCCGCTGGAGCGTAAAGCCGGCGTTCAACAAGCTACCGTCGGCCAGCACCAAACTGCTGTCCAGGCGCCGCTCCTTGGCATCGACTCCCAGCGGAAACACCGCACGCAACTCCTTCCCGCCAGAGAAAAGGTCGAGAAAGAGACGGCCGCGGGCATCCTCAAGGGAAGTGCGCAGCAAATCGCAGGCGGTGCGATTCATGTAGGAAACGACGCCCTCGGGATCCGCCAGCACCGCTCCGAACCGAACCTCGCCGAGAATCGTCTCGACCGGCTCGAGACGATCGGTCACCGTGGCCATGGTGGTTGTCGACCGACGTTCTGCCCTCAATTGCCGTTCGAGACGACCATTGAGGTGACTGAGGTCCTCCGCCCGAACACGAGAGGTGATGTCCGTTTGCAGCCCGATGTAGTGAGTGAGTTCTCCGGCCTCGTCGAACACCGGCATGATCTTGAGTTCGTTCCAGAACAGTCGCCCGTCCGCCCGAAAGTTGCGCAGCACTACTTGCACATCTCGCCGCTCCCGAATCGCCTCCCGCATTGCGGTGAGGCCCTCTTGGTCACGATCCGAACCCTGGAGAAAGCGGCAATTCCGGCCCAGGCAGTCCTCGACGGCATACCCCGTCATACGGCTGAAAGCCCCGTTCGCATAGACCAACGGTAGGTCCGGCTGGCGAGCGTCGGCCACCGTAATGCCGCCACTCATCTCGTCGAGAATCGGAGCGATGAGCGAAAGTAGATTCTGAGTATCCATATCGACAAGAAAACCGATGCCCCTCGGCAACCACAACGTCTAGCTCTCGATTCTAGCCCATGCGAATCTCGAAGTCCCCTCAAAGTCATTTAAAATGAAGTATTTGCGATGAAGTCTCCAAACGCAAAGCTGTCGATGAGGTGATCCGGTAACTCTTCCCCTCGGCTCAGCGCCAAACTCTCCGCAGGCCGATGGATCTGGCCGCAGTGGAAACACCGACATCCAACCACGAGATAGATTTACGTATGCCGAATTCTTCCTCCCCTCCTACGCCGTCCGACGTCTCTCCCGCCGATCGCCTCGACATCGGGGCGGTGCTGTGTGGCGAACGCCTCTTCATCACCGGCGCCACCGGCTTCCTCGGCAAGGTGCTGGTGGAGCGCTTGCTGTGGTCGGTGCCCGACGTCGGCCGCCTGCTCCTGCTGATCCGGCCCGGCCGCGACCGGTCCGCCGCGGACCGGTTGCGTGACGAGATCCTCGCCTCGCCCCTGCTGGCGCGCCTGCGGGCGTTCCACGGCGATGGCTGGGGGGCGTGGGCGGCCGGCAAGATCGAGGCGATTGCCGGCGACCTGGAGCAGGATCGTTTCGGCCTCGACGAAGACGCCTACCGGAAACTGTGCGGTCGGGTGGATCGGGTGGTGGCGAGCGCCGCGACGGTGACCTTCGATGAACGCCTGGACCGGGCGCTGGAGCTGAACGCCCGCGGCGCCCTCCGTACCCTCGCGCTGGCGCGGGACGCCGGCGACGCGCCACTGGTGCACGTTTCGACCTGCTACGTCAGCGGTCAGCGACGGGGCGAGATCCCCGAGAGTCCGCTGACGGCGGACGACGATCCGGAAGCCACCTTGGCACGGCTCGACGAGGCGTGCTCCGCAGTGACCAGCCGCTCACCGACAGCCGACGAGGAGTGGATCGAAGCCGGTGCGCAGCTCGCCGAGGAGCATGGATTCCACGATATTTACACCTTCACCAAAGCCCTCGGCGAACAGCTCCTGAACTGCCGGCGGGGCACCGTGCCACTGGCGATCCTGCGGCCGGCGATCGTCGAGAGCGCCGCAGCGCAGCCGATCCCCGGCTGGATCGACGCGGTGCGGGTGACGGATCCGATCGTGGTCGCCTACGGGCGCGGGCGCAACCGCGACATTCCCGGCTCCGCCGACGCCGCCCTGGAACTGGTGCCGGTGGACTACGTGGTACACGCCCTGATCGCCGCCCTGGCGGCCCTCCCCCGCTCCGCCTCGGCCGACTCCGCAATCCCCGTGTACCAGGTGAGTTCGAGCCGCCATCCCATCACCCTCGGCGAGCTGATGGTCCACGCCCGGGAGGGCTTCTCGAAAGCACCCCTGAGGGACGAAGATGGAGAACCCATCGCACCGCAGCCGGCGCGGTTTGTCGAGCCGGTGCGCTTTCACGGCGCCCTCGTCGCCCGGCGCGAGAGAGTGCGCCGCGAAAGTCGCCAGGCCTCAAAGGCCCGCCAACCTCGGCTGCGGGCCGAAGCGCGCACCCTCGACCATTTCCTGCGGTTGGTCGAGGTCTACCGGCCGTACCTGAGCCACGGCGGGACCTACGACGACGCGGCCACCCAGAGCCTCTGGCGCCGCCTCTCACCGGCCGAACGGCAGATTTTTCCATTCGACATCGCCGCCCTCGACTGGCGCGCCTACATTGCCGATTCCCATATCCCCGGCCTCGTCCGTTTCGCCCTCAAGGCGGACACCGGCGCCCCTCCCCCGCAGCCGCCGGCGCCGCTTCGCAGCCATGCGGAGAAGAATGCGGCGACGGTCTACGAACTGTTCGAGCGGGTAGCCCAGGCGGACGGGGCTCCGATGGCCTTCCAGACCTTCCGCGACGGCCGCTGGCTGCGCTACAGCTATGGCCAAGGGTTGATTACGGCCAGCAATATTGCCCATCGACTTCACACCGAGTACGGCGTCGAACGGGGAGACCGCATCGTCCTGTGGGCGACCGGCAGCCCGGAATGGGTACTCACCCTCTTCGCCGCCCACCGGCTGGGCGCCGTGGTGGTGCCCCTCGACCCGCAGTGGCCGGCGGAGGAGGTGCGGCGCGCAGCCGACCTGGTCGGAGCGAAACTGATTTGCGCGGCGCCGCGCCTCGCTTCGACCCTCGGCGCTGGCACCAGCCAGCGGGTCGTCGTCCTCGCCGCCCCCTTCGTGCCGGAGCCGGACGTTGACCTTCTGCCCACAGCGGGCGCAGTCCCCAATCCGCCGGGTAGCTCCGAGGACCTGGCGATCATCGTATTCACCAGCGGCACCACGGTCTCTCCGAAGGCGGTGCCGCTGACCCACGGCAATCTGCTGGCGAATGTGCGCGATCTCGGGCCGCTGATGAAGCTCTCCCGCGAGCGGCTGCTCTCGGTGCTGCCGATTCACCACGTCTTCGAGCTAATGATCGGGCTGCTGGTTCCGCTGGCCGGCGGCAGCACCGTCAGCTACGTGGCGGAGGTCAAGCCGGCGGAGATCTCGTGGATGATGGCGACCACCCGGCCGACGGTGCTGGTGGCGGTGCCGAGGCTGCTGCAGTTGCTGCACAACGGCATCATGGCGAGCGTCGCGGCCGGAGGCCTTGAACGGCTGTTCAAAGTGCTCTTCGCCCTCTCCAAGGCCTCCGGCGGACGCCTCGGACACCGCCTGTTCGGCAAGGTCCACCAGCGCTTCGGCGGCTGCCTGCGGCGCATTGCCACCGGTGGTTCGGCGCTCGAACCGAGTCTCGGCCGCAGCTTCGCCTTGATGGGCTTCCAGGTCGCCGAAGGCTACGGCATGACCGAGACCAGCCCCGCCCTGGCGGTCAACCCATGGGACGGCATCCGCTTCGGCGCCGCCGGCAGGGCGCTGCCGGGAGTGGAGATCGACCTCCGGCCGCCGGCCGAAGGCCAAGCCCAGGGCGTCGAAGAAGGCAGCGGCGAAATCTGGGTGCGCGGCGACAATGTGATGGCCGGCTACTACCGGAACCCGGCGGCGACGGAGGAGGTGATGGCCGATGGCTGGCTCAACACCGGCGACATCGGAAAGATCGACGCCGACGGCTACCTGTGGCTTTCCGGCCGCACCAAGGACGTGATCGTCACCTCCGCCGGCAAGAACGTCTACCCGGAAGAGGTCGAACTGCGCTACCGCGACCTGCCGGGAGTGGCAGAGCTGATCGTCATGGGCCTGCCGACGGAGGGCGGCACCGGGGAGCGGCTGTGCGCCCTGGTGGTGCCGAAGCCCGGTGCGTCCGACGACGAGATCGCTGGGATCCGCGCCGCCATCGACCAACGTTCTGCGGAAGTGCCCAGCTACCAGCGGGTCATGGGGGTCGAGATCTGGCGCGGCGATTTACCGAAGACCACCACCATGAAGGTCAAGCGCAGTCTCCTGCGCGATGCGGTGCTGGCGGGCCAGCGCGGTCAGGAAGCGGCCCCGCCGCCCCCCGCCAGCGAGGGCGAAGCCACCCTGAGCGAGACGGAAAGCTGGGTGATGGAAACCGTCGCCCGTCTCACCCGCACCCGCCCGGACCTCCTCCGGCCCGCGGATCGCCTCGACGACCTGGGCGTCGACTCCCTCACCCGGGTCGAGCTGATCGGCGAGATCGAAGCGCGCTTCGGCCTGCGGCTGGACAACCGACAGGCCGAAGGCCTGTCGCGGGTCGAAGAGATCCTGGATCTGGCGAAGGGCTAGCCTTCTTCGGCGGCCTTGCGGCGAGCGAACTCGATGGTCCAGTAGGGCTCAAAGGTCTTGCCCCGGTCGGTGCTGCGCAGGCCCTGCCAGCGGTAGCTGTCCTTCTTGGGATCGAAGAAGATCCATTGGTTCAAAGGGTTTCCGCCGGTTTGGGCGGCAAAGGGATGGAGTACGATGCGCTGCCCCTCCTGCACACCTCCGAAGTGCAGCGGTACATTGCTGCGGTTGGTGAGGAACAGCGACTCCCAGCGACGCATGGAGCGGTTGTAGATGCGCAATATGGTGGTGGCGGCGTCGGGCAGCGAAGGGTCCGAGTTGTGGAAGCCGTGTTCGAGAATGGCGTGGCCATCGAGGGCGCGCACGCCGGTGGCCGTCGCCTGAAAGCGGATCTCGCGGTCCTGCACCTTCATCCAGTGGGAGGCGTCCCATTCTCCGAGCAGGAAATCGAACTGCGTGGCCTCCGGCGGCAGACCCGGCGCGGCCTCGCCGACATCCTGCCGCACCGGAAAGTAGCTCTCCACCGGCGCTCGTCGGGTGAAACGCCGCACTACCGCCATCGTCCAGGTTTCGCCCCGGTCGCTGGACGCCTCGAAGCGCATCTCAAAGCGATTGTCGTCCACCTTCTGATAGGTGCGGCGCAGATACAGCAGGCGGCCTCCACCGCCCGGCCGCATCGCATCGTGGAGCACCCAGCGATCGCCCTTCCGGGAACCGCTGGCAATGGCGATGGCCTCGGTCCAGCTATTGCCTTCGGAAGCGGTCCACAGACCGTTGTCGTCCACCGCCAAGAAGGTCAAAGTTGCCATGGTGTGGCCCGCGCCGTCGAAGTCGGCGATCCGGGTGCGCTCCATCAGCGCATGGCCGCGGTTCATCCAGGTGACCCGGGCACGACCCTTGGAGCGCAGCACCTGCGCCGGGTTCCCCGGGCTCGCCGGCCGGTGCACCTCCATCTCGAGATCCCACTCGCCGACGAAGGGCGCCAGATGCTTCAAATCCTCCGGCGCACCTTCAGCGGGTCCGGTGCGTTCGGCACCTTCATCGAACAGTTTGCCGTCGCGGATCGAAACGGCCTCCTCGGCAATCGCCAGCGGTGCGATGAGGAGTAGAAACGTGCAAAGAAGAAACGAGCGAGTTCTCATCGGAGCCTCCGTCCTCAAGAAGTTCGAGTTCAGACTCTCTTACGGCGAGAAGCTCCTCAGGTTCTCCGCTTTTTCGCCGGGGAAGCCGTCCGCCCTCTCAGCGACTCCGTCCAGAATCGCACCCACGCAGGCGCACAAGCGACTGCCAAAAGGTACTTCAACCGCCCAGGCCGGACGAACAAGCCCGCCCCGGGCCGAACCCGACCTGCGCCACCTCGCCGGCCTCACAGTACAGGTCGCGGGCGACCCGAAGGTTGACCGTCCGGGTCTCGCCATCGGTTTCCAGGCGGCAGGCGAGGGTGTCGCCGGCCTTGAGCCGGGCGGTCTCGTCGTTGTCGCGACCGGTGACCGTCAAGTAGAGGCCCGCAGCCACGAGCTCCTCGCCGAGGGCGGCTTCGGACTCGTCGGTCAGCGCCAGGATCTGGTCGAAGTCCGGTGGCGCCGAAAGCCAGTGGGCCGCAAAGAGTTCATCCGCACCACCGAACAGGACGTAGGAGAGCGACTCCGCCTTGCCACCGCCGGCCTGGAACTCCCGAAAGTGAACCACTCGCGAGACATGGAAGGTTCCGCCCTCGACGATCTGGTCGTTCGGCGGCCGCTCAAAGTGACCGCGAAACACTCCCACGGGCAGTTGCCGCAAAGGAGTGTGGCCCGGATACTCGAGCACCAGGCTCGTCTGGTCGAAATTCGCCGGCGTCGCCGAGTACAGGCTCTCCGGATTCGCCGCGCGGTCCTCGCCGTAGACGGCCAGGGTCTCACCGTCGAGGGCGCCGGCGAGGATCACCTGAAAGTTGTGCGGATGGCCGCTCGGCTGATCCATGAACAGCGGCAAGTGGTAAAGAAACTGCGTTTCGTCACCGAACAGGAGCTGGCCGTGGAACGCGGAGTGCGGAGCCGCCTGGTCCGAGTGCGGCAAGGCGTGGAGCAAATCGACCGACTCCGCGGCCTCGACGGGTGATTTGGTGGACAGCTCACAGTCGATCGGCTGAGCATATGCATCGATAGCCGCAAGCCCCAAAGCCAGCAGAAGAACCAGCCCGAGAGAGCGTCGGAGAGACGGTCGATTGCCAGCGAGTAGATTCTGAGCGCGCGCCATGGAACACCTCCTCGTCCTCGAATGAGCGGTTGAGGACTTGGGCGCGCGTTGGCGACGCGCCGTTACGGCAACAACCTAGAAACGCTTGCCCAGAGCGGCATAAAAGCGGTCGAAACCACCCTCCGCCGCGCCGTAGGCGACATACAGCGGACCGAGGCGGGTTTCGATTCCGAGCGCCAGGGTGCCGGTCAGGATCAAGTTGTCGATCTCCCGAGGACGCTGGCTCTGGCTGACATTACCGGCCTCCAGCCAGCCGCCGGCGTAGACCGCCCCACCGAGGGCCGGCGGCAGTTCGAGGATCCGGTAGCTGTAGCCCAGCCGGCCGACGGCGAAGGACTGGCCGCGTAGCTGCCCTTCACCGAAGCCGGAGAGGGACTGGATGCCGCCGAGGGTGAATTCATCGTAGGCGGGCAGCTCGGAACCGGGACTGGCGCCGGCTTCGAGCTGACCGAAGAGGCCGTGGGCGCCGCGCTTCAGGAAGAGCCCGATCTCGGCGGTGATCTTGTCGTAGCGATCGTCGGCACCGAGGTCCTCGAGGGAGGAGTAAGCCGACAGCCGGGCGAAGAGGCCTTGCCGCGGGATGTCCGGGCTGTCCAGTCGATCGAGAGTGGCCGTTGCCTCCAAGGCCGCCACATCCACCGACAGCCGCGGCAGGTCCACCGCTCCCACCGCCACCCGGGCCCGCGCCTGGCCGCGCCGACCTCCCAGGCGGAGTTCGAAAGAGTGACCGAGAAGTAAGCCGAGATCGGCCCCTCCCAGGGAGGTCTCGACGGCATACTCGGCGACCTTGCGATCGCCGCTGTAGACATCCGTCAGCCCGCGCCGTTCCTCACCGAAGGGCGCAACGAACCAGCGACCGGAAAAGTCGAGCGGTTGGTAGAACTCGCTGAAGAACCGCCGAGTTTCACCGGCCTCCACCTCCAGCCGCCACTCTCCACCGCGCCGGTTGATGGCGGTGCGGGTGAAGCCGACCAGGAGATCCGTCCGGGCGTTGCCCTCCAGGTCGTCGGCGGCGAACAGGCTGAAGCGGAAGATGCTCGGTCCCCAGGATTTCTCGCGCACCTGGTAGATCACCTCCAGGCCCTCCGGAGCGAGATCGAAAAGCACCCGAACCCGCTCGAACTCCCCCATGCCGAAGATGCGTTCGATATCGTCCGCCACCACCTCGAGATCGAAGGAATCGCCGGATTCGATACCCACCCGGCGGCGCACCCGCTCCAGCATGCGCGGCCCGGTGCCGTCGATGCTGACCAAAGCCACCGTTTCCGGACGCGGTACCCGGCGCCCGAAGCGCTCGGCGAGATGCACTCGCCACTCTCCCTCCGGCAGGCTGTAGGTGGCGAGGTCGTCCGCCCGGGCGCGGGCGGCGGCGACCCCCGCCGAGAACAGCGAGGGGCACGACTCGTACTGCATCGGGTTGACGCCGGTCAGTTCCGGCCGCAGCAGGAAGTCCGCCTGCGCCCGCTGCTCCGCGGTTGCCTGGCTCCCCAGCAACCCGAAGGTCTGAGCCAAGATGCCGAAGACTGAATCGAGAGCCGATTCGTCGAGCAGGGAGCCGGACACATCGATCACCAAGGTCACTTCAGCGCCCATCTCCCGGGCGGTCGACACCGGTAGGTTCATCGTCAGCCCCCCGTCCACCAGCAAAGCGCCGTCCACCGACAGGGGCGCGAAGACGCCGGGAATCGACATCGAGGCGCGCATTGCTGTCGGCAGGTTGCCCTCGGCCAGCGCCACCGGCAGTCCCGTTGCCAAATCCGTCGCCATCGCTCGGAAGGGAATCGGCAGGCGATCGAAGTCTTCGATGCCGACGGCGGTCAGCGTTTCCGACTGGAAGATCAGGTCGAGATTCTGCCCTCCCACCAGCCCCGAAGGAAATGCCGGCCCCTGCTTCCAGCCCAATTCCAAGTCGACGAAGCGCCGGGCATCGGCCTTGCGCCGCATGGAGAGTTGTCGATAGTCGGGCTGGTCGTTGAACAGTTCTTCCCAGTCCACCACCGCCAGGCCTTGCTGGATCTCCAAAGGCGTGCGGCCGGCGGCATAGAAACCGCCCACCACCGCCCCCATGCTGGTTGCCGCGATCAGGTCCACCGGCACCCGCAACTCCTCCAGGACCTCGATCACCCCTGCATGGGCGCAACCGCGCGCCCCACCACCGGAAAGCACCAGCCCGATCTTCGGACGATCCGGTGGGGCACTGAACGCCGGCAACGAAAGGAGGGGCCACGCCAGACTCGCCAAGGCCACCCAGCGCCACCCGGATCGCGGTCGACGGACCTCTCCCCTACTCACCTGAACCTCTTTCCAAGACGCAAGCCTCCAAGGATTAAAAAGAGAGCGAAGAGCAAACGGCCGCGACGCCCCCAAGGTCCATTCGTCGAGAAGCATACCGGCCTTGCGGCGACTCCCGAGGCTCGGATCGCCCGAGGCCGTGCCGGTCCGTAGTCGAAGACGGCGAGCCGGCCCTGGCATCGCGGCGCAGCACTTCATCCATTTCCCATAGTTGACTAAGCAACTAAATCAACCGTACGATCTCGAAGATGGTCCTGGCTCGGCGGCAAGGACTTCAGCAAGGCCGCTGACTCCCTTGGCACCCCTCGCTCCTCGCAACCACTTCGGAGTGAATCATGTACCGGATGGAACTGAAGTTCTTGCCTTCTCGCCCTTCGACACTACCCCTCGCCGTAATGTGCCTTTTGGTTTTCGCCGCGACGCCGGCAGCGCCAGCCCAGGATGAGCCCGGCTCCGGGCTGGTGAGCGACCACCTCGGGGCGCCGATGCGGGTGCGCGACTTCACCTTCCCCAACATCCTGGTCCTGGGCTTCGCACCGCAGCCGGCGGCCTCCATCGGAAAAGGGCGCTATGCCATCGAAATGCACGGCTCACTGGTCAATGACTTTCAGGCCAGCCCGGCCGTCGAGGAGTACCTGGAATCAAGCCGCAACGGCGACCGTCGTCCCCTCGACCTCACCGATGCCAACGTCATCCGCAATCTGCCGGATGGCCAGGCCTACTACATCGATGCGGAGTTCGCCTACTACGACTTTGCCTTTCACTACGGCCTGACGGAACGCCTCGACGTCTCCCTCGGCTGGTCCTACTACGATCTCGGCCGTGGCGAACTCGACGGCACCATCTTCGACTTCCACGACAGCTATGGATTCTCGAATCAAGGCCGAGAATTCGTGGCCGACGACCAGTTTCAAGTGGTCCTGGGCTTCGGCGACGACGACCTGGTCATTCTCCAAGCACCCAGTTCTGGAGCGGGAGACCCCAATCTCTCCCTGCGCTACGCCATTCCAGGACCCGGCCGGTGGGACTTCAACGTCGCCGGAACGGTCAAGTTCCCGTTGGCTAGCGAGGACACCCTGTCCTCCGGCAGCACAGACTACGGCGGGCTCCTGACCGCCGACTGGCGCGGACGTCGCAACGCGGTGATGTTCAACCTCTCCATCGTCAAGGCCGGCAATATCGACCCACTGGAGTTCGACCCACCGATCCTCCCGGCACTGGACGTCTCCTGGCTCCACGGCTTCGGTCAGACCAGGCGCCTGCGTTCGTTCTTCCAGGTGTTGATGGCCGACCATGCCTTTCGGGACGTCGTCGATTCCGGACTCTCGGAACCGGAATTCCAACTCACGGTGGGCCTGAAATGGCAAACCCGCCACCTCGGCGTGGTCGGCTTCGGGTTGACCGAAAACCTCTTGAACTACGACAACACGCCGGACATCGGCCTGCATCTGAGTTGGGGGTTCTTATCCGGCGGCTGATTTCCCCTACTCGCCCGCCGCGGCGAGCTTCTGAGCGCGAAGTTCCGCCTCGCGCTTCTTCTTCAAGGGGCAGGTGTCGCAGGTCAGCGGCACGCCATCGCCGGTGAGGATCTCCGGGCCACCGCACGATCCGCGCAGGCAGCGGCCCTGAAAGATGGAGCCTACGGCCATGGCGAGCATGATGAGGCCGAAGGCGGCGAGGGTGAGAAGCAGAACGATCAGCATGGGCAATCTCGGATCATGACGCGTCAGACAGAGCGACACGGCGGGTGAAGGCGGAGCTTTCGACTTCGCGGAAGCCACCGTCGTCGTCTCTCACCAAGAACAGGGCAGCGAGGTCCAAAGATTCCGCCAACGCCAGGCCTTCGCCCTCCCCCAGCACCATCAGCGCCGTCGCCAGACCGTCGGCCCGGACGCAGGTTTCGGCGATCACCGAAACGGAGGCCAGGCGATGGCCGATGGGGCGCCCGGTTCGCGGATCGAGCAGGTGACTGAAGCGCTCGCCGTCGATTTCGCGGTAGTTGCGGTAGTCACCGCTAGTCGCCAGGGCCGCGCCCTTCAGGGGGATGACCCGCTGGACCCTACCGCGCGTCGCGTCCGGTCGTTCGATCCCGAGGCGCCAGGTGTTCCGCTCGGCGTTCCGGCCCTCGGCCCGCACTTCTCCGCCCACTTCCACCATAAAGCGGTCGAGGCCGCGCGCCCTCAATTCCTCCGCCACCCGATCCACGGCATAGCCCTTGGCAACGGCCGAAAGGTCGACCTCCAGCTCCGGCTGGCCCTTGCGAAGGGCGGCTTCCTCTCCCTCCAACAGGGACAACTGCTCCACGCCGATCGCGGCCACCAGCGCCGCGACCTCCTCGTCCGACGGCCACTCCGCCACCTCGTCTGCGCCGAAACCGTAGGCTCGCACCAGGGGACCGACGGTGACATCAAGAGCACCGGAAGTGGTGTCCGCCAGGACCATCGCCTCGACCACCACCGCCGCCGTCTCCGCCGAAATCGGGAAGGGATCGGTGGAAGCCCAAGCGTTGAAGCGCGAGATCTCCGATTCGGGATTGTAGGTGGACATCTTGCCGTCGATGTCCGACAGAATCGCCGTCACCGCCTCCGGCAACCCCTCCGGCGGTGGCTCCGCGGCATCGCCGGGATGGACGATTTTCACCTCGAAAGTCGTCCCCATGATGGGGCCGGAGATGGTCTGGGTGGTGTTAGGCGGCTGCGGCGCGGGGCAGCCGACCACGGCGATCAAGAGCATCGCCGAAATCATCAAGCGCCCAGACTTCCTGAAGACCGACAGAATATATTCTGCTGCAATCATGTGCGAAGCGTGATCCGATCTGCCACCAAGGTAGCCAGCGAGAAATCGCCCGATCATCGACCCGAGCCCGAAGGCTGGGCGCCCCCGGAGCGAGGCGGCAGCGGAGCCGCCGGGGACGGGAGTGAGCCCGCAGGGCGAGGGGGCGGGCCGCGTGCGGCCGCCAAAGCCCCCCTGAAATCGAAAGTAGAAAACCTGCTGAAAAAATGCGCGGAGCGCATCTTCAGCAGGTTTTCTACCTACCCGAAGTCGTCGAACAGGATGTTCTCCTGCTCCACCCCGAGCGTGTCCAGCATGTCGAACACCGCCTGGTTCATCATCGGCGGTCCGCAGATGTAGTACTCCGCGTCCTCCGGCGCCGGGTGGTCCTTCAGGTAGTTGTCGTACAGCACCTGGTGGATGAAGCCCTGGTAGCCGTCCCAGTTGTCCTCCGGTAGCGGCTCCGAGAGCGCCAGGTGCCAATCGAAGTTCGGGTTCTCTTCGGCGATGGTGTCGAAGTGATCGACGTAGAAGGCTTCCCGCAGACTGCGGGCGCCGTACCAAAAGGAGACCTTGCGGTCCGTCGACAGCCGGCGGAACTGGTCGAAAATGTGCGAGCGCATCGGCGCCATGCCGGCCCCGCCGCCGATGAAAATCATCTCGGCGTCCGTGTCCCGGGCGAAAAACTCGCCGAAGGGACCGGAGATGGTCACCTCGTCACCCGGCTTCAGGTTGAAGATGTAGGAAGACATGATGCCCGGCGGAATGCCTTCCGGGCCGCGCGGCGGCGGACTGGCGACGCGCACGTTGAGCATGATGATGCCCCTTTCCTCGGGGTAGTTCGCCATCGAGTAGGCCCGAACCACCGATTCGTCGACCTTCGAGACATAGCGCCACATGTTGAATTTGTCCCAGTCCTCGCGGTACTCGTCGTCGATGTCGAAGTCTTCGTACTTGGCGATGTGCGGCGGACACTCGATCTGGATGTAGCCGCCGGCGCGGAAAGGTACGTCCTCTCCTTCCGGCAATTCCAGCACCAGTTCCTTGATGAAGGTCGCCACATTGTTGTTCGAGCGTACCTTGCACACCCACTGGCGCACGTCGAGCACTTCCGGCTCGATTTCGATCTTCATGTCGCCTTTGACCTTCACCTGGCACGACAGGCGGCAGCCTTCGCGCGCCTCACCGCGGCTGATGTGGCTGGTCTCGGTGGGCAGCAGCGCACCGCCGCCCTCCTCCACCACCACCGTGCACACTCCGCAACTCCCTTTGCCGCCGCAGGCCGAGGGGATGAAGATGTCGCGCTCCGCCAGGGCATTGAGCAGGGTGCCGCCGGACTTGGTCTTGAGGTCCAGCGCCGGATCGTCATTGATGTGGATGGTCACATCACCGGAGGCGACGAGCCGGCTCTTGGCGAGCAGCACAACGGTCACCAGCGCCAGGATGACGAAGGTGAACATGAAGACGCCGAGGGCAATGGTGGTCATCTGCTTACACTCCCATTCGTGGTCTTGACGTGAGATCGCATCAGAGCTGAATTCCCGAGAACGCGAGAAAGCCGATCGCCATCAGGCCGGTCAGCAAGAAGGTCATGCCCAGGCCCCGCAGCCCCACCGGCACGTTGCTGTAGCGCAGACGCTCGCGGATCGCCGCCAGGGCGATCACCGCCAGCGCCCAGCCGATGCCGGAGCCGAGGCCGAAAACGGCGCTCTCGCCCAAGGTGTAGTCGCGCTCCACCATGAACAGCGAACCGCCGAGGATGGCGCAGTTGACGGCGATGAGCGGCAGGAATACTCCCAGGGTGTTGTATAGCTTCGGTACATATTTATCGAGGGTCATCTCGACGATCTGCACCATCGCGGCAATCGAACCGATATACGACAACAGCCCGAGGAACGACAGGTCCGTCCCGGCAAGGGACGGATGCAGCCACTCCAGCGCGCCTTCCCGCAGCAGGTTGTTGTAGACCAAGTTGTTGACCGGGATGGTCACGGTCATCACGAAGATCACCGCGGCGCCCAGGCCCAGGGCCGTTTCCACCTTCTTGGAGCAGGCCAGGAAGGTGCACATGCCGAGGAAGAAAGCGAGGGCCAGGTTCTCGACGAAGATGGCCTTGATGGCGAGGTTCAGATATTCCTGCAGCATGCTAGTCCTCCTCCACCTGATCCGGCTTCCAGGTTCGCAGGAGCCAGATGAAGATACCGATCAGGAAGAAGGCGCCGGGCGACAGCACCATCAGCCCGTTGGGGTTGTACCAGCCACCCTCGGTGACCAGCGGCAGCACGGTGAAACCGTAGAGCTTGCCGGAGCCCAGCAGCTCGCGGAAGAAGGCCACCGCCAGCAGGATCAGGCTGTAGCCGAGACCGTTTCCGAGGCCATCGAGCAGGCTCTTGACGGGCCCGTTCTGCATGGCGAAACCTTCCGCCCGGCCCATGATGATGCAGTTGGTGATGATCAGTCCGACGAACACCGACAGTTGCTTCGACACGTCGAACAAGTACGCCTTCATGATCTGGTCCGCCAGAATCACGAAAGAGGCGATCACCGTGAGCTGCACGATGATGCGGATGGACGACGGGATGCTGTTGCGCAACAGGCTGATGGACAGGTTCGAGCCCATCAGCACGGCGATCACCGCGCCGGACATCACCACCGAAGTTTCCAGCTTGGTGGTCACCGCCAGAGCCGAACAGATGCCGAGCACCTGCAAGGCGATGGGGTTGTTGTTGAACAGGGGGTCCAGGAGAACCTGGGAATTCTTCTCGGCCATCAGGCAGCGCTCCTTTGTTGCCGGAAGGTCTCGATGTAGGACCCGAAACCTCGCGATCCGAGCCAAAAGTCGAGCATATTGGTAATGCCGCGGCCGGTGATGGTGGCGCCGGACAGGCCGTCCACCTCGTAGGGCTCCGATTCGACCGGGCCGGCGGCGCCCTTGATCACCTCGATCTCCACGTCCTCAATGCCGTCGGGACCGTAGATCTTGCGGCCCGGCCAGCGGGACTTCCAGCGCGGGTTGTCCACTTCACCGCCGAGGCCCGGCGTTTCCTTGTGCTTGTAGAAGGTCAGCCCAGCGACGGTGTTCATGTCGCTCTCCAAAGCCAGGAAGCCGTAGAGAGTCCCCCACAGACCGTAGCCCTCCACCGGCAGCACCAGCTTTTGCAGCTCGCCGGCCTCGTTGTTGACCTTGTAGACCCGGGCGTACTTGGCGACGCGATCGATATTGGCGTTGTTTTTCGGCGCGACGTAGGACAGCTCCGGATCGTTCTTGGCGGCCAGCGGATCGTAGGTCTTCGGGTCGATTCCCGGCACCTCCGTCTCCTCGCCGGTCTGCACGTCCACCAGCACGACCTCGGCGTTGGCCAACATCTCGTCGACCTCTTCGGCGGTGGGCTTGTCGCCGGGCTCGATCAGACCCGCCGCTTCCAGCACGTTGCGCTGCTCGTCGAGGGCCTCGTTGGCCTCCTGCAGATCTTTGAGACCGACCGCCGTGCTCGACACCATCACGGCGCATACCACGCACAGGATGGCCGAGAACAAAATGATGTAAAACGAGCTATCACGCTGCATAGCGAGCCTCCCGCCGGCGGGCGTTGGCCCGCACCACGAAGTAGTCGATGGTCGAGGCGAAGACGTTCATGAACAGAATCGCCAGCATCCAGCCCTCCGGATACGCCGGGTTCAGAGTGCGAACGAAGAGTCCGAGCACTCCAATCAGGAAGCCGTAAATGTACTTGCCCCGGTTGGAGTGGGCGGCGGACACCGGGTCCGTCGCCATGAACACCGTAGCGAATGCCCAACTCCCAATCACGATGTGCCAGTGAAAGGGCACGTCGAAGAAGGGGTTGGTGGTCGAACCCACTACATTCAACAACAGCGAGGCGAGAAACGTTCCCAACGCACAGCTCACCATGATCCGCCAGGAGCCGATGCCGGTGGCGATCAAGATCACCGCACCGATCAAGCAGGCGAGGGTGGAAGTCTCCCCCATCGAACCGGGCACAAAGCCGAGGAAGGCATCCCACCAGTCGAGCCCCTCCGCCAGCACCGCCTGGCCGGATACGGCCGCTTCCGCCAGCCAGGTCGCGCCGCTGTAGCCGTCGGGGCTGGTCTGCGCGGCGATCCACACCTTGTCGCCGGAGATTTCCACCGGGTAGGCGAAGAACAGGAAGGCGCGGGCGGTCAGGGCCGGATTGAGCACATTCATGCCCGTTCCGCCGAAGATCTCCTTGCCGATGATCACCCCGAACAGAATGCCCACCGCCACCTGCCACAGGGGGATGGTGGGCGGCAAGGTGAGCGGAAAGAGCACCCCGGTGACCAAGAAGCCCTCGTTGATGTCGTGCTTGCGCACCACCGAGAACAGCGCCTCGGCGTTGCCGCCGACGATGAAGGTCACCAGCAACACCGGCAGGAAGTAGAGGGCGCCGTGCACGATGCAGGCGGTCCAGTTGTTCGGATCGAAGGCCAGCCCGAGCCAGCTCATCGCCTGGGTCTGCCAGTTGTCGAGGGGCAAGGCGCCGCCGGCGATGGCGCGATGCGCCTGCAGGCCGGTGTTGTACATCGCCATGTACATGGCGGGAATGAGCGCCACCACCACTGTCACCATCATGCGCTTCAGGTCGAGCGCATCGCGCACGTGGCTGGCACCCTCGGTGACTTCATCGGGCGTATAGAGAAAGGTGTCCGGCGCTTCGTAGAGCGGGTACAGCTTCTCCAACTTGCCGCCCTTTTCGAAGTGCTTCTTCTGCCCGTCCAGCAGTTTCCTCAAGAACTTCATCAGCCTTCCTTCTCGATGGTCGTCAGAGCTTGCCGCAGATGGGCTCCGTATTCATACTTGCCAGGGCACACGAAGGAGCACAGGGCGAGGTCTTCCTCGGTCAGCTCGAGGACCCCCAGCTTCTCCAACTGCTCGACGTCCTGCATCACCAGGGCGCGCAGCAGGAACGAAGGAGGAATGTCGATCGGGAACACCCGTTCGTACATCCCGATGGGGACGATCGCCCGGTGGGAGCCGTTGGCGTTGGTCGAGAAAGCGAACTTCTTGCGGGGCATCAGGGCCGAGGCGAAGACCCGCGTGATCGAGAACTTCTTGAAGCCCGGACCGAGCCAGCCGAGGAACTCTCGCTCGCGGCCCTCCCGCACCACCGCGAGCTGGTGGTGGAAGCGGCCAAGGTAGCCGTACTCCTCGCCCTCGGCCTTGCGGCCGGCGAGCACCGAGCCGGAGATCAACCGCTGCTCGCCGCCGACCAGTTCGCCTTCCGTCAGGCTAGTGGTCGACGTACCCAGGCGGGTGCGCAAGAGCCGCGGCTTCCTGATGCCCGGGCCGGCGAGGGAGACGACCCGGGTGAAGTCGAGCTGCCCGGAGGAGACCAGGGCGCCGATGGCGATGACCTCTTGATAGTTGGTGTACCAGACGGTTTTGCCGCGATGCACCGGGTCGAGCAGGTGAATGTGCAGGCCGGCGGTGCCGGCAGGATGAGGGCCAGCGAATTCTTCGACCCGGAAGCGGTCATCGGACGGCACCGCCACCGACTGCCCCTTCGCCACGCACACATAGACGTTGCCGGCGGTCAGCTTGCCAAGGGCCACCAAGCCGGCCTCGAACTCCCGCTCGCGGCCGGCCATTACCACCGCCGGATCCGCCGCCAGGGGCTGGGAGTCCGTCGCCGTGACAAAGATCGAGTGAGGCTCGGCATCCGGCGCCGGCACCCTGCCAAAGGGTCGCTTGCGCAGCGATGGCCACATGCCCGACTCCACCAGTAGATCGCGTACCTGATCGCGATTCAGGCTCTCGGCGGGCTTCGAGGTGTAGCTCTTGAACCGGTGGTTCTGGGCCCGGCCGCCGTGCTCGATCGAGGCCATCTCCACCACCACCGAAATGAGTGCCCGGCGCGCCCCCCGATGCACCCCCACCACTTTGCCGGTAGCCGGCGAGGTGTAGAGCACGCCGGGGGTCTTCTTGTCCTCAAACAGGAGTTGACCGCGGGTGACCGCGTCGCCCAAGGACACGTGCATCGTGGGCTTCATGCCGGGATAGTCGGCGGCCATCAAAGCGACCCGCGAGGGCGACGGCGCGTCCTCGATGGTCTGCTCCGGCGCACCGGTGATCGGCAGATTGAGCCCTCTGCGGATTCTGTGCAATGCCATTGTCTTCTGTCGCTTCCCTACCGCTTTATCCCCGGCCAACTGGCCGCGGGCGTCGCGGAATCAATGATCGATTCCTTCGACCCGACTCTCGCCGGACCTCCTTCAAACAGCCAGAGGGCCACCGTACCGAGCGTTCGGCGCCGCCATCCGGCGAAAACACATCGAACCAGGCGTTTCACCTGAATTCGGGTGACCTGGTGCATGTTCAATTGGGCTTTCTACGCCGGCGCGAGGATTGTTCCGGCCGTTTCGTCACCTTCGGGCGCACCCGCGGCTCTCGAATGGGAAAACCGGAAGACGTATCCGGCCCGCAGGGGGCGCATGCCGCTGAGGAGTATAGCAGCCCTGAGGGGAAAACCGTGGGGACAAAGAGCCAATTAGCCGCAGCGCGGCATCAAAGGCCTTGCTCGGTAACGGGTTGCGGCATAATTTGGTTCCCGATGAGCCGATTCGATTCTCCCTCCGACCCCCTGGGCGATGCCGCAGAAGATCTGGCGACGGAGAAGAAGCACCAGCGGCGCCGGCCCCGGCGCTACAAGGTCCTGTTACACAACGACGACTACACCACCATGGACTTCGTGGTGGAAGTGCTGGTGCGCCACTTCCACAAGAGCCCCGCCGAGGCCACCTATGTGATGCTCCAGATCCACCACCGGGGGGTCGGCGTGGCGGGTACCTACCCAAAAGACGTGGCGGAGACCAAGGTCGCCGAGGTCACCGCCGACGCCGAGGCCCAAGAGATGCCTCTACGACTGACCCTCGAAGCGGAATGACAGACTGTACCGGACCGTGGACGACAGACGCCATCGGCCCGTCGAAGGAACGACCAAGAGCACCTCATCATGCAACTGTCCCAAGATCTCGAAATCTGCCTCACCGTCGCCGTTTCGGAGGCAGGGCGCCACGGCCACGAATACGCCGGCCTCGAACACCTGCTCCACGCCCTGACCCTGGACGACGAGTCGGCCGAGGTGTTGAAGAACGCCGGCGCCAACGTGCGCCGGCTGCGGGAGCGCTTGCAGGTCTACCTGGAAGAAGAACTCGAAAGCCCATTCGAGAGTGATCTGGTGCAGCCGCGCTTGTCCCTCGCTCTGCAACGCACCCTCGCCCGAGCGGGCGCCCAGGCGGAGGGCGCCCAGCGGGAAGAGGTCTCCGGCGCCGACTTCCTGGCCGCGCTGTTCTTCGAGGCCCAGGCCGACGCCGTCCACATCCTCAAAGAAGAGGGCGTCTCCCGACTGGACGTCGTGCGCTACCTGGCTCACGGCGTATCGCGGGCCGACCGCGCCGCCCTCCCCGGCCGGGTCCGACGAAGCGGCCGGCGGCCGGCCGAGGGCGACCCCGACGCCGCTGCCGAAGACCCCGACTTCGAAGAAGACGAACTCCCCGTCGACGATCCCTTGGAAGCCTTCACCCAGGATTTGGCGGCCCTCGCCGAGGCGGGCCGCATCGACCCACTGGTCGGCCGCGACGGCGAGATTCGCCGCACCCTCCGCGTGCTCCAGCGGCGGCGCAAGAACAATCCCCTGTTCGTCGGCGATCCGGGCGTGGGCAAGACCGCCCTGGTCGAGGGTCTGGCGCGGCGCATCGCCCGGGGCGAAGTGCCGGATCGCTTCGCCGACACCCGCATCTACCGGCTGGACCTGGGGGCGCTGCTCGCCGGCACCCGCTACCGCGGCGACTTCGAAAACCGCATCAAGGCGGTGCTAGCGGCCCTCGAAGAGCAGGCCGATCCGATCCTCTTCATCGACGAAATCCACACGGTGGTCGGCGCCGGCAGCGCCGGCCGGGGTTCGATGGACGCCTCCAACCTGCTGAAGCCCGCCCTCCAGGACGGCCGCCTGCGGATGATCGGCGCCACCACCTGGGAAGAGCTACGCCAGAACTTCGAGCGCGACTCCGCCCTCGCCCGCCGCTTCCAGCGGATCGAGGTGCGGGAGCCCTCCCAGGAAGAGACCGTCAAGATCCTCCAGGGCCTCCAGGAGCGGTACGAAGAGCACCACGGCGTCTCCTACAGCAAGCCCGCCCTGGTGGCGGCGGCGGACCTCGCCGGCCGCTTCCTGCGCGACCGCCGGCTGCCGGACTCGGCCTTGGACCTGATGGACGAAGCCGGCGCCGCGGCGGCGCTCCGTGAAGTGCGGCGGGTGACGGTGGGAAGCATCGAGAAGATCGTCGCCGCCATTGCGCGGGTGCCGGCGGTCACCGTCCAGAGCGGTGACCGAGAACGCCTCCAAAGCCTCGAAAGGCGCCTCAAGGAGCGTGTCTTCGGCCAGGACCGCGCGATCGACCGGTTGGTCGACGCGATCAAAGTCTCCCGCGCCGGCCTGCGGGCACCGGAAAAGCCCGTCGGCTCCTTCCTGCTCACCGGCCCCACCGGCGTTGGCAAAACCGAAGTCGCCAAACAGCTCGCCGACACCATGGGCGTCGCCTTCCTACGCTTCGACATGAGCGAGTACCGCGAGCAGCACACCGTTTCGCGGCTGGTCGGCGCCCCGCCGGGCTACGTCGGCTTCGACCGCGGCGGACTACTGACCGAAGCGGTCAGCCAGAGCCCCCACGCGGTGCTGCTCCTCGACGAGATCGAAAAAGCCCATCCGGACGTCTTCAACCTGCTCCTCCAGGTGAAAGATCACGGCACCCTGACGGACACCAACGGCAAAGCCATCGACTTCCGTCACGTCATCCTGCTGATGACCTCCAACGTCGGCGCCCAGGAAATGGCCCGCCGCAACCCCGGCTTCAGCGAAGCCACTACCGCCAGCCTCTCCGGCAGCGGCCGCCAGGCGGACAGCGACCGCGCCGTCGAGCAGCTCTTCAGCCCCGAGTTCAGAAACCGCCTCGACGCCCGCCTCTCCTTCGATCCCCTCACCCCGGCGGTGATGGAGCAAATCGTCGACAAACTGATCGACGAACTGCGCGCCCCCCTCAGCGAAAAGAAAGTCACCCTCCAACTCACCCCCGCCGCCCGCACCCTGCTGGCCGATAAAGGCTACGACCCGGCCTTCGGGGCGCGGCCGCTGGCAAGAGTGATCGAGGATGAGATCAAACGGCCGCTGACGGACGCGCTGTTGTTTGGGGAACTGGTGAAGGGGGGCGAGGTGGTAGTTCGGGTGCGGGAGGGTGATGTGGTTCTAGAGGTTCAGTAGCAAGGATCGCTCCAGCGAAAGTACGGTCTCCCTTTAGTAGCCTAGGGCAGTGAGCTAGGCGGCACCGCAAGTGATAAGCAAGGGGAAACAGGGCTTCGCGCCTCAAGTTGTTGGAAGAAAAACCGAAAGCGCCGCCGACACTATGGCGAGAAGGGCGAGAGAAACGACATAATATTTTATCACATGAGAACTGAAGGGCCCCGTACCCCACTCCGAGTGCTGCCTCTCGTAGAGAGCAGAGCCATCTAGATAGAAAGATTCATCATAAAATCCCATTGCCTTTTCCAATCGAACGATCATTCGTGCACCGACGCAGTACTCTCTATAATGAGATATGATCGAGTACATAGCAACAGAATACACAGCGAACACCATGGAGACGAGCGGAATCCGAAGTTCCTGCTGAAATGCATTTCTTGAAACGAGCAAGATTGCCCAGCCATTTGCTGCCACAGCGATGCCAATGGCTCCGGTGAAGACCTTAGCCATGCGATCTCTTGTCGAATTATTTGCATCGTAGATCTGTCTATAGGCTGTCCTCAGAGTTTCAAGACGATCGCTCGCATTCGCCCCTGCAAGAGCGGAGAATTCACCACATTATTTCTTTTCATCTTCTAGCTGCTTTCTCAACATCAAACCGCTCCCTTCTTCAAATCGCAGAATTGAGGAAAGTGAAGCACTCCCAGAACAACTTTGTACCTGGAGTTGACCCGCTTTGGTGGACACCTCATCCTTTGGGAGAAAGGAGTTCATCATGGGGAAGACTCGTGGCCGTTACGCGCCCGAGTTTCGTCGCCGCATCGTGGAGTTGGCCCGTTCGGGTCGGACGCTGAGTTCGCT